>JAGLIU010000170.1 GCA_023142805.1 Candidatus Omnitrophota bacterium
ACCTACACGTCCCTTTAAAAGCGCCGCGGCGTGATGCGGGGTTGTTATCCCAAGTCCGGCCGCTTCAACACCAATAAATTTAATGTCCGCGTTGTTGTAGAACGGATAAAAGAGACCCATAGAATTACTCCCTCCTCCCACACACGCGACCAAATATGTAGGATCCCTATGTTCAAGTTTTTTTATCTGCCGGCGTGCTTCGATCCCTATAACAGATTGAAAGTCTCTCACCATCATAGGATAAGGATGAGGTCCCGCCACCGACCCGATAACGTAATGAGTATCTCGTACGTTTGTCACCCAATCCCTGATGGCTTCATTCATAGCGTCTTTCAGGGTTTTTGATCCACTGGAAACCGGTATCACCCGCGTACCTAAAAGCTTCATTCTGAAAACATTAAGATTTTGTCGTCTTATATCCTCTTCCCCCATATACACATCACACTCAAGGCCAAATAACGCCGCGACGGTAGCTGTCGCCACACCATGTTGCCCCGCGCCGGTTTCGGCAATAAGTCTCTTCTTACCCATACGCACGGCTAAAAGCGCCTGACCTATCGTATTGTTTATCTTATGAGCTCCCGTGTGAAGAAGATCTTCTCTTTTTAGATATATTTTCCCGCCACCGAGTTTTTTAGTAAGCCTTTCCGCGAAGAATAAAGGAGTAACTCTACCCGCATACTCTTTCAAATAGTAATTGAATTCTTTTTTAAACGAACTGGTTCCGCAGATCTCTTTATATGCTTTATCCAGAGCACACACTGCCGGCATCAGCGTCTCGGGGATATATCTTCCCCCGAATGAACCAAAATATCCTTTTTTATTCGGAACTTTAGGTAATTTTCGCATTTTGTATAAACTCCTTTAATAACTCTACGTCTTTCATCCCTTTTTTTCGTTCTATTCCACTTGAAACATCCACCCCGTAAGGAAGCATAACCTTGATCGCGTCCTGTACATTTCCGGGATTAAGTCCCCCTGCCACAAAAAAAGGTTTCTTTAACGACACTACTTCTCTCTTTAATACTTCCCAATCAAATATTTCTCCGGTTCCGCCTGAAATATCCGGATTAAATGTATCAAAAACAAAATAATCCGCGTCTACATAATCCGCGGGCACATACATCCCATGAGAAAGAATTTCATCTTTTACCTTAAAAGCTTTAATGATCTCGATATCTCTACCACGTTCGTCCTTGACCATCGCTTTAAGCTCCCTACAATACTCCGGGGACTCTTCTCCCTGAAGCTGAACACAATCTAACCCGCAGTATACCGCGATATCTGATACTTTTTCCTTGTTTTCATCTTTGAATAACCCGACTTTAACCCCTGATCTAGAAGAATTTACGTCAATATCTTTGATAATATTTTTAACGTTAAGTTTGTCAACACCCCTGGGAGTGCCTTCTATAAAAACAAATCCGATCAGATCCGCGCCATACGCGCAGGCACTGACCGCGTCATCCGAATTCGTTATCCCGCATATCTTTACTTTAACCATTCTTTCCGCCTTTTAAACCGTGGGAACATATCCCACACCACGTTAAACTTGCCTCTTAATTTCTATGTTTCTACTCTTGGATCAATTCCCGAACTTTTTCCCCTATATTCTTAGCGCGCATAAACGTCTCACCTATCAAAACAGCGTTAACACCCAGACTTTTCAAAAACATTATCTGCTCATACGTCCGGATCCCGCTTTCAGAAACAATGATCTTGTGTTCCGGTATCAGATGCAAAAGCCTTTGTGTAACGGAAATATCAACTTCAAAACTGGTCAAATTCCTGTTATTAATACCGATTATCGCCGCGGGTGAACTTAAAGCTTTTTCGACTTCTTCTTCATTATGTGTCTCAACCAAAACATCCATCCTTAGACTTTTAGCTATACTATAGTATCTGTTCAATTCATCCCGCGTAAGTATATTCGCTATCAAAAGTATCGCGTCCGCGCCGCATGCCGCGGATTCATAAACCTGATATTCATCAATAATAAAATCTTTTCTTAACAACGGAAGCGTAATTCGTTCTTTAAGCATTTTAAGATATTCAATTTTACCGTCAAAAAATCTTTCATCGGTCAATACGCTTATAGCACTTGTACCCGCGGCATAATATGTAAGCGCTATTTGCAAAGGATCAAAATTCGCGCGTATAACGCCCTGTGACGGAGAACTTTTCTTTATCTCCGCTATCAGGTTAATATGACCCTTACGTGATATATTTTTTTTAAACGTACTGTTTATATACAACGCTTCCGCTTTTTCTTTCATTTCACTGAAAGAAATTTTTTTCTGCAATTTTTCGACTTCTCTTTTTTTTGCCTCGATAATTTTAGACAGTATCATCTATTTCCTCGTTAGTCCTCAAACAGTACAAGCTTTCTGTTTCAATAAAACATATTACCCATACCCTTTGGTCTTCATTTCCCGGTTATTTTTATCAATTCGTTCAATTTAGCTAATGCCGCGCCTGAATCTATTGACCTTATCGCCATTTTAACCCCCTGTTTCAGGCTCTTTACCTTATCAGCTGCCATTAACGCGAGTGCCGCGTTCATTAAAACTATATCTCTTTTAGAACCTTTTTCTCCGGACAATATTCTTTTTACTATGTTAGCGTTTTGCGCTACCGTACCACCCTTTATACCCTCAAGAATAGATCTTTTCATACCAAAGTCACCGGGCTTTAAGAAATATGTTCTTATCTTTCCATTTTTCAATTCACTCACACGTGTTACCCCTGTTATAGTCACTTCATCCAAGGGCCCCGCCCCGTGTACCACATAAGCGCGTTTTGAACCCAGTTTTTTAAGTACTTTAGCGATAACTTCCGTTAGTTTTTTATCATAAACACCAATAACCTGACATCGGGCCCCCGCGGGATTACATAAGGGTCCCAGAATATTGAAAACCGTGCGTATACCAATTTCCCGTCTTGGCGGTGAGGCGTAACGCATTGCTCCATGAAACCGCGGAGCGAATAAAAAACCTATGTTAACTTTATCTATACATTTCGCGACAGTTCTGATCGACACATCCAGTTTTACTCCCAATTTTTCCAATACATCCGCGCTACCGCAACTACTTGATATCGCTCTATTTCCATGTTTAGCGACTTTCACTCCGCACCCCGCGAGAACAAAGGCTGAAATCGTAGAGATATTAAAAGCTTTAGTTCCCGTGCCACCGGTCCCGCATGTATCCAGGATACTCGAAGACTTTGTTTTGGTCTTGATCTTCGCCGCCTTTTTTCTCATAACCTTAGCGGCACCCGTTATCTCATCTACCGTTTCTCCTTTTACGCGAAGAGCTGTAATAAAAGCTCCTATCTGGGCGGGCGTAGTTTTCCCACTCATGATCTCACTAAAAACATCCCGCGTTTGTTTTTCTGTAAGGTCTTCGCCGTCTACAACTTTTTTTATCGCTTCTTTTATCTTCATATTACAACCTCATATTTTAAACCTGACCCGCTTTACAAAAAATCACCAAGTTTTATGTCAAGTAAAGAGTAAAAGAGTCAGAGAGTCACAAGTATTCCAGATTCCTCGACTCCGTTCCTCGCTACCACTCGTCACTTCACTCGGAATGACAGTACAGTATTGAGAGCCTTCCTATTCTTTTGCCTCTGGCCTTCTTACTTTCGGCCCTTAGCCTTTAGCCCCTAGCCTTTTCACTTCCTTGTCATCTCGACCGACTTCTGCGAAGCTTTAGCGAAACAGAGGAGTGGAGAGATCTTAAGTACTTCAGATTCCTCGACTCCGTTCCTCGTTACCGCTCGTCACTCCGCTCGGAATGACAGTGTTGAGAGCCTCCGGCTAATCAACTACGACTTTATAGCTATAAAATTACCCAGCAGTTTCTTCCCCTCTTCCGTCAATATGGATTCGGGATGAAACTGAACTCCACATATGGGTTTCTCCTTATGTCTGACGCCCATTATTTCTCCCTCTTTTGTCCAAGCAGTCATCTCGAGCGGATCCTTTAAGCTTTCCGGATCAATAATAAGCGAATGATATCTCGTAGCCGTGAACGGAGACGGAATACTCTTAAAGACACCCTCTCCATTATGATAAATGGAACTGACTTTACCATGCATGATCCTTTCACTTCTTACAACCTTTGATCCATAAACCTCCGCTATACATTGATGCCCTAAACACACCCCCAATATCGGAACTTCATCCTCAAATTCACGTATAACATCTTTTGATATACCCGCGTCATCCGGACGACCGGGCCCCGGCGATATAACTATTCTTTCCGGCTTGATCGCTTTGATCTCATCTAAGGTTATTTTATCATTCCGATAAACCTCGAGACTTTCGCCCAGTTCCCCCAGATACTGAACAAGATTATATGTAAAAGAATCGTAATTATCAATGATCAGGATCATTCCAACCCTTCCTCCGCGGCCTCAATAGCCTTTTTCATCGCCATAGCTTTATTAACAGTCTCCTGATATTCTCTCTCCGGGTCTGAATCCAGCACAATACCCGCTCCCGCTTGTATATACGCGTCCTTTTCTTTCATCACAATAGTCCTTATCGTAATACACATATCGAGATTCCCCGAAAACCCTATATACCCCACACACCCGGCATAAGGCCCCCGCCGCACGGGCTCGAGCTCGTCTATAAGTTCCATCGCCCTT
Organism: Candidatus Omnitrophota bacterium; assembly: GCA_023142805.1. GTDB lineage: Bacteria > Omnitrophota > Gorgyraeia > Tantalellales > Tantalellaceae > JAGLIU01. The sequence goes on from JAGLIU010000170.1 coordinate 4,657, forward strand.
ACTTTAGGAGCACCGGTGACCGTTCCAGCCGGGAAAGTCGCTCGGATAAGATCATATATATCTTTTTCTTTACTCAGCCTACCCTCAACATCACTTACCATGTGCATAACATGAGAATATCTCTCTATCCGCATAATTTCTTTAGCTTTCACACTGGCATAGTCGCAAACTCTTCCTATGTCGTTACGTCCAAGATCGACCAACATTATATGCTCCGCTATTTCTTTAGGATCCGCCAAAAGTTCTTTTTCTAAAACCTTATCTTCTTCTTCCGTCTTTCCCCTCGGACGCGTACCCGCTATAGGACAGACTTCAACAAGTCCATCCTCACATCTTACCAGTATCTCAGGGGAAGATCCTATCAATTTGTAATCTCCGAATTTAAGATAATACATATACGGCGACGGATTAATAGACCTAAGTTTTCTATATATGGAGAAAGCGTCCGCGTCCGTATGCTTTTTGAACCTCTGAGACAAAACAAGCTGAATAATATTCCCCGCTTTGATATATTCTTTCGTTTTCTCGACTGCCTCGCAAAAATCCTTTTTGGAAAAATTCGATTCTATCTCTTTCGACCCGGCGAAACATTCATTTTTTTTAGGTTTATCCAAAGGAGTTTTCAGTTTCTTCTTTATCGCGTCTATTTTTACACACGCGTTGTCATAAGCGTCTTCCGGAGAATTTTCAATGATCGCGTTAGAAACAATCTTTATTTTATGATCCACGTGATCAAAAATAAGAATGGTATCCGTCAAAATAAGATGCATGTCAGGAATGACATGCTCTTCGGGATTATTATCCGGCAGATCTTCAAAAAATCGCACCGTATCATAACCGATGTACCCTACCAAACCTCCGCAAAACCTCGGCAAAGATTCATTCCCGACAAATTTAAACCTGCTCATTATGGTTTTTACTTCTTCAATGGGATCCTTTTTAAATTCGTACTCTTCGGTCTTTCCATTGCGCTCTACTTTGATCTTTTTCCCTTTACTCTTTATAACAAGAGAAGGGCTGCTTCCCAAGAATGAATAACGTCCCAGATTTTCACCCTGTTCCACTGACTCTAACAAATATGAAAACTCTCCGCCACATATTTTCAGGAAAGCCGAAAGCGGTGTATCAAAATCCGCTAACATCTCCCCGTAGACAGGGACAACATTACCCTTCCGGGATAATTCTACAAATTTTTCTTTACTTGGATAATACATAATAAAAATTTAAAAGTTAAAACGTGAAATTGAGGAACATCCAAACCCCACTCTTCTTTTTTTAACCGCGTCTTTATACTCTTTGTTCCACTCCCTCATTGTGTTCTTTCTTCACTTTTAGTTTTGTTTGTAAATTTCTTTCGGATCAAAAACACGTTCTTCCTCTATAACTTCTTCCCCTTGTTCATCTATCCTTCTGAAATAACAACTGAAATATCCTTTATGACAACCCGCGCGTTCCTGATCGACTTTAAACAATAAGGAATTCTCCGCGCAATCGATCGCGACCTCTTTAACGGTCTGTACACATCCTGAAGTCTCACCTTTCAACATTACGCGTCCTTTGGATCTGCGAAACACGTAAACCTTTTTCTCTTCCACCGTCTTTTTGAGCGCTTCTTTATCCATATAACATAAAGTCAACACCCTCCCTGAAACCGCGTCCTGTATTATCGCCGGTATCAACCCTTTATCACTAAAATTCAATTTATCAATAAACTGTATCATGATCCTCCTTGGTCCCCGATCCTAAATTCTTACGGGAACACCTTTATCTCGAAGATAATTCTTTATCTCCTTTATCGAAAATTCTTTAAAATGAAACACACTCGCCGCAAGCGCCGCGTCAGCTTTAGCCTTGGTAAGAGCCTCGAAAAAATGCTCAAGATTTCCTCCTCCACCGGAAGCAATGACAGGTATATTTACCGCTTCACTTATTGCCTTCGTAAGCTCTATCGCATACCCCTCTTTTGTGCCGTCATGATCCATGCTTGTTAACAATATTTCTCCCGCGCCTAATTTCTCAGCTTTTTTCGCCCATTCTACCGCGTCTATACCTGTCGCTTCACGCCCGCCTTTTATATAAACTTCCCAGGACGATTCATCTTTGCGTTTCGCGTCTATCGCGACCACTACGCATTGCGTCCCGAATTTATCACTGGCTTCTTTAATAAGCTCAGGCCTCAATACAGCGGAAGTATTCATGGACACTTTGTCACATCCGGCATTAAGTAGTTCCCTTATGTCTTCATTGGAAGATATCCCGCCGCCAACAGTAAAAGGCATAAAAACTTCCTCCGCCACGCGCCGAACAACATCCACCATGGTCTTACGATTCTCGTGACTCGCGGTAATATCCAAAAACACCAACTCATCCGCGCCTTCATCATTATATATCCTGGCATTCTCCACCGGATCACCCGCGTCTACCAGATTAACAAAATTTATGCCCTTAACCACGCGTCCATCCTTTACGTCAAGACACGGTATTATTCTCTTTGCTAACATTATTACCTCTTTTATCGCTTTCTTTAATCTCTTATCTATTACCTAACCTGTCGTTCAGCTCTCAGCGATCGCCTCTTTCAGATCTATTGTTCCTTCATAAAGCGCTCTACCTATAATTACGCCTGATACACCAAAATCCTGGTTGGGTTTTGATTCTATTCTTTTCAACCGCTTTATATCTTCAATGTTTTTTATTCCACCCGCTGAAATGATCTTAATGTTTACGTGTTTGAACACATTTTCCAAGGCCTCCACATTCGGTCCCGAAAGCATCCCGTCACTCTTAATATCCGTATATATGATCTCTTTTATGCCTTTCTTCTGAAAAGCCGGCAAAATATCCTTACAAATATCGCCATCAACTGTTTTCAACCATCCTCGTACCCCGGCCTTAAGACCTATAACATCTACGCTGAAAATTACTTTTTCACCAAATTTTTGTATACATTCATCAATAAAATCCGGTTCCTCAAAAGCCTTAGAACCAATGATCACCCTGAATACCCCCCAGTCAAGCGCTTTCTGTATGTCTTCCGTCGCGCGAAAGCCTCCCCCGACTTCAACAAGTATATCAACCTCTTTCACTATCTTTTTAACAACATCCAGATTAACGGGTTCTCCCTTTTTCGCCCCGTCAAGATCTATAACATGTAAAATTTCGGCACCCATAGATTTCCACCTGCGCGCGGCCTCAACAGGATCGATCTCATAACTGAGCTTGCGATCATAATTACCCTGTTCGAGCCTGACCGTTTCACCGTTAATTAAGTCTATTGCCGGTATTATCTTCATAATTCAATAAAATTCTTCAGCACTTTAAGCCCCGCGTCCTGAGACCTCTCAGGATGAAACTGAAAAGCAAACACATTATCTTTCCACACACCGGAAGCATATGTCTCTCCATACTCCGTCATCCCTGAGATATATTCTTTTTCCACACAGTCACAATAATATGAATGTACAAAATAGAAATACGTCTCGTCTTTTATTCCTTTAAAAACAGGACAGTCCTTTTCCATGAATTTAACGGTATTCCATCCTATTTGCGGAATTTTACGTTCGTTACCCGCCGGAAAAAGTTTTACTTCTCCCTTTATGAGACCTAAACCGTCACACCCTCCGGACTCTTCACTCCTGTCAAAAAGCAATTGCAAACCAAGACATATCCCCATAAACAGCTTTCCTGAAGCTATTTCTTTTTTCAAGACTTCTATGAACCCTCTCTCCTCAAGACCTGTCATAGCGTCCTTTGACGATCCGACCCCGGGCAATACTATCTTACTTACCGTTTTAAGATCGGCGAAAGTAGTACATATCTTCGCGTTCTCGCCCAAATATCGAAAAGCGTTGTACACACTTCTGAGATTCCCCGAACCGTAATCAATTATTCCTATCATATCAACCTTTACCTCTATTTAAAAACCACCACAATTTTTTATTCTGAATTCTCAATTTCTCTTACCCTTGATCCTCCTTGTCCACTATTATTCCAAT
>JAGLIU010000171.1 GCA_023142805.1 Candidatus Omnitrophota bacterium
ATTTTAAATTTAAAGTTAAAGATGAAAAATTAGAGATCAAAATTAAAAATTCAAAAAGAATCGCGGTAAAAAACTATTATTTTATTACCGGAGATCATAAAAAAATTCAAATTTCGATCCTTTATTTTAAGATCTTTTGTATACGATTTAACTTACCATCTGATGCAAATATTCTTTAACTTTACCCATCGTACGTTTAGCCGTTTGTCTCGCTTTTTCCGCGCCGGAGGAAAGGATCTCCATAACTTCTTTATCCGTAAGATCCGCTCTTTTTTCGCGTATAGGATCTAAATAAACATTCAACGCGTTAGTCAGCTTATTTTTTACCTCTACATCACCGACTTTTCCCTCAGCATACCTTTTTTTCAGATCATCAACCTCTTCCGTGTCAGGATTGAATATGTCATGATAAATAAACACGGGGTTCCCCTTTACATTTCCGGGGATATCCGCTCTTATTCTCTTAGGATCGGTATACATGCTAAAAACTTTCTTTTTAACCACATCAGCCTCATCAGATAACGAAATAAAATTATTATAACTTTTTGACATCTTGCGATTATCAAGCCCCACAAGTTTTGAAACCTTAGTAAGCATCGGTTCAGGCTCGACAAAAATATCGGCCTTATACAACCCGCGAAATTTGCGTATTATCTCTCTCGCAAGCTCCAAATGCGGCAGCTGATCAATACCAACCGGAACCAGATCCGCGTTATACAACGCGATGTCAGCGGTTTGAAGAACAGGATATCCCAGAAATCCGTACGTTGCCAACATACGCCCCTTTATTTCTCTGAGCTGTTCCTTATAAGTAGTACACCTTTCAAGCCACCCCAAAGGAGTTAATAACGAAAATACCATCGCAAGCTCCAAATGCTCGGGAACCATGCTCTGTACAAAAATAACGCTTTTATCGGGATCAATACCACATGCTACCCAGTCTTTCACTATTTCCAAACTATTTTTCTTTATATCAGACGGTCTTTCATATTCACTCATTAAAGCATGCCAATCAGCTACCATAAAAAAACAGTCGTATTCATCCTGAAGTTTCTTCCAATTGCTCAATGCCCCTACCAAATGTCCCAAATGAAGCTTTCCGGTAGGTCTCATCCCGCTAAGTATAGTTTTCTTGTCATTCTTCATATTTTTTATAACATTTTATCTTTCAGGATAAATTCGAAAAAAGCGATTCGCGGTTAACTGAAAAAATTTTATTTATCGATCTCAGGAACTATCTTTATAATTTTCGAGCTATTTTCTCTATAACAAACGTCTCAATAACATCACCTTTATTTATTTCCCTAAAACCCCTGATGGAAATACCACACTCGAATCCTTCCCTGACTTCCTTAACATCATCCTTAAATCGTTTGAGAGAATCGATCTCTCCTTCAAAAATAACTTCCTTACCTCTTTTTATCCTTACACGATCTTTTCTATGAATAACACCTTTTGTAACCGAACAGCCGGCGGCTCTGGCGGATTTGGACGAAAATATTTCTTTGACCGAAGCACTGCCCTGAAATACTTCTTTTTCTTCCGGTTCAAGAAGACCTTCCATTCCGGCTTTTACATCCTCAATAGCTTCATAAATAATATCATACAAGCGAACATCTACTTGTTCCTTTTTTGATAAAGCTTCGGCTTTTGGTTCTATTTTAAGATGAAACCCTATCACAATAGCATTAGAGACCAGCGCCAACATAACGTCAGATTCATTAATATTACCCGGCGCGCAATGTATAATATTCACTTTTACTTCGGCCGTAGCCAACTCCTCTAAAGATTGTCTAAGCGCTTCTACCGAGCCCTGAACATCAGCTTTAAGAACCACATTAAGTTCTTTGATCGCCCCTTCAAGAATACGATTATGAAGATCTTCAAGCGTAACCCTTTGACTCACATTTATATTTCTCTTCCTGGAATCACTTTGTTTCAACAACGCTAATGTTTTCGCTTTCTTTTCGTCCTTAACGACAAAAAACTCATCCCCTGCTTCCGGCACACCCTGCAATCCAAGAACCTCAATCGGAGTAGCCGGCCCGGCAGAATCGGTCTTTTCACCTCTATCGTTATTCATAGCCTTTATTTTTCCGTAATTTGATCCGGAAAACACTATATCCCCGTCCCTTAAAGTCCCGTTCTGTACAAGTAAAGTAACAACTACACCCTGTCCCGCCGTTTTTTTACCTTCTATTACGACCCCGCGAGCCCGCAAATTAGGATTCGCCTTAAGCTCCATCATTTCTGATTCCAGCATAAGCATTTCAACTAAATTGTCCACACCTTCTCCTGTCTGCGCGGAAACCTCAACCATTACAGCGTCACCGCCCCAATCTTCGGACACTAAACCTTCTTTTTGAAGATCCTGTTTAACTTTATCCGGATTGGCTCCGGGAAGATCGCATTTATTGATCGCGACAACTACCGGCACATCGGCCGCGCGCGCATGATCAATAGCTTCTTTTGTCTGAGGCATAACTCCATCATCAGCGGCAACCACCAAAACAACTACATCCGTAGCATGCGCGCCCCTGGCCCGCATCGCTGTAAATGCCGCGTGTCCGGGAGTATCAAGAAACGTTACCGCCCCTTTAGCCGTCTCAACCTTATAAGCCCCTATGTGTTGAGTAATACCACCTTTTTCTCCTTTAGTTACCATTGTCTTACGAATATAATCCAAAAGTGATGTTTTCCCGTGATCAACATGACCCATAAAAGTCACTACAGGAGCTCTTGACACCATGTCCTTCTTTTCTCCGGCATCGTGCTCATCCGCCAGTTCCTGTTCGATTAAATCTATAGTTTTAGGTATTTCCAACTCATACCCAAAAAATTCCATTACTTCACGAACAGTCTCTTCCTCAAGATCTTGATTTATATTTACCGCCATACCTTTATTCATCAAAAACTGTATGATCATATTAGGTTTAGTATCTATATTCGGAGCAAGATCTCTAAGAGTTATAGGTACCCGTACCGCTACTTTTTTAGGTGTTTTCCTTAAAGAAGGCGCTTGTGGAACTGCTCCACTCGAACCTCCGCTTTTCCTGTGTAAAAATTTTCCTTTATGTTTAGTAACCCTCATAGGTTTTTCCACTATTTCTATAACAGGCTTTTTCTTTTTATCTTTTTTATGTTTCTTTCCCTCCGCTTTCAAGGAAGTTTCTTTTTTCAAAGAAACTTCTTCCTTCGAAGAAGCTTCTTTCTTCAAAGGAACTTCTTTCTTGGCAACCTCAACGACACTCGCCTTTTTTATTATTTGAATACCCCGGGGCGCTTTTTTGATTATTTCTACAGGAGATTCGGGATCTTTTTTCTTTTTAGATATCTCTTCTTCCGCGGGTTTTTTGTCCTTTTTTTTGTCTTTTTTCTTTTTCTCAGCAAGCGTTTTTTCTTTAACGACTTTTTTCTTCACAACTTTTTTAACAACCTTTTTCTTCTTCGCCGCCGCTTTTTTCGCGGAAACTGTTCCCCCCAGTTTAATGCGTATTAACCCGGCGATCTTATCATCTATGGAACTAGTTCCATCTTCCGCGTCAACGTAAAATTTATGCAACTGTTCCAGTATATTATTCTCCGGCACATCAAGTTCTTTTGCCAGATCACTAACTTTAATGGTCATAAAACTCTCTACTCCTCTGTTTTTTCTTCACCCTCATCAGATGAAACTTCTTCATTATCAAAAGATTCCTCTTTATCCTGTTCCTCAATATCACTTTTTTCGGGTCCAAATGGTAATATTACATCCTTAGGAGTATCCTCTTTTTCTTTCTTTGGCAAACCAAATTCGCTCATTTTCAATACTTCCACACAAGCATTTATGATCTTTTCAGCTGTTTTCGGACCTATGCCAACAAGTTCCGCTATTTTCTCAAGTCCCGCTTCATACACTTTTTGAACTGAATCATATTCCGCTTCTTCAAGCACTTCTTTCTTTTTCGCGCCTATACCGGGAACCTCATCCAAAGATATAGCCCGGGTCTGCTCTTCCGATTCAGCTATAAGCTCCCAAGCTATAAGCTTGGATGCCAATCTTATATTCCTTCCCTTTTTCCCTATCAAAAGTGACAACTGATCCTTAGGTACTGTAAGCGTAATAATTTTATTTTCTCTGTCTATCGCCATCCTTGAAATTTCCGCCGGACTAATAGCCGCGGGAAGGTATTCTCTTATGTCATCATGCCATCTCACAATATCAATTCTTTCCCCATTCAATTCTTTCACTATATCACGTACACGGGATCCCCTCATGCCGACACACGCGCCTATAGGATCCACTTTTTCCTCCTTGGAACAAACAGCTATTTTAGTACGTTCCCCCGCTTCTCTGGCTAACGCTTTTATTTCAACTATACCCTGAGATATCTCCGGGACTTCAAGCTCAAATAGTTTTTTTACAAACCCTCCGTCTGCCCGTGATAAAATAAGTTCGGGCCCCGAAACCCCCCGTTCCACATTAATAAGATACGCTCTAATAGTTTCACCCTGCCTGAACCTTTCTCTCGGTATCTGCTCACTTTTAGGAAGAACAGCCTCGGCATCACTAAGCTCGACTATAACATTTCCTTTATCGAACCTATGCACAGAACCGCTTATTATTACACCAACTTTTTTACTGTATTTTTCGAAAATAACATCTCTCTCCGCTTCTCGGATCTTTTGTATCATCACTTGTTTCGCTGTTTGAGCGGCAATCCTGCCAAAACGTTCGTTCTCTATTTCATCCCCCTCTAAAAATATGGCTATCTCTCCGGTTTCTCTATCAACAGTAGCCGTAATATCTTCCTTTTCTATGCCGGGATCATCTATAACTTTTTTAGCCGCGCTTGCCAAAGCGCTTTCAATCGCCTCAAACAGGATCTCTTTATCAATGCCTTTTTCTCTTTCTATTCTTTCTAATGCGGTTAACAATGCTCCGTTCATTTTCTCTCTCCATTAATTTACCCGTTAAGATCATCAAGCATAAAGCATGGATCACATACTAGCCTATAAGTTTTAAACCTCTGCTCGTACCACCCGGATTATTACACTATTAAATATCTACTTTTAATCTTATCTTTGAAGCGTTAGCTTCTGTGATATACACTTCATTCCCGGATTCTTCCTCTACGACAATACCACGTTCCCTATCCTTCGCGATCAATTTACCGATTATTGTTTTCTTTTCATCCACAGGTTCGCACGTTTTTACCTCAACTTGTTTTCCTATGGCCCACTTAAATTCCAATTCACTTTTTAACACCCTATCAAGTCCCGGAGAACATACATCAATACCATATCCTGAAACAAATAAGCCTTCTTCCTCTATCCAAAAAGACAATTTCTTATTAAACCTGCCGCATTCGTCCAGAGTTATCCCTCCCTTTTTGTCTAAAACAACTTCGATATAAGTTGCCCTACTTCCTCTAGCTGAAATGTTGACCAAGTCATATCCTTCATCTTCAGATATTTTTCGAGCAAAATCCAATAGTTTTTCAGGTATATTCATATTTTTCCTCTTGTTGCTAACTCTATGCTCTTTCTCTATAAAATTCAAAATATTGTCTTATTAAAAAAATAAGCGGGCACTGGCCCACTTACTCGTTAAACCCTTGGTTGTGTATTAATTCTATTATAACAACATACAATTGTCAAGAGTTTTAGAACCCGTGTGTTCAAAAATCACTCTACTTTGTTGTTCCGAACAAACAAAACAAATTGAGGAAGTGCGTTAAGAAAGAGTCAGAGAGTCAAAGAGTCACAAGTATTCCAGATTTCTCGACTCCGTTCCTCTCAACTCCGTTCCCCTCAACTTCGTTCCCCTCAACTTCGTTCGGAACAGGCGGGACAGGCGGGACGAACGGGACAGGCGGAATCACAGTGTTGAGAGCCTTTCTATCCTTTAGCCCCCGGCCTTCTTACTTTCGGCCCTTAATCCTTTAGCCCCTAGCCTTTTTACTTTATTGTCATCTCGACCGAGTGAACCGAAGGTGAGCGAGTGGAGAGATCTCAAGTATTCCAGATTCCTCGACTCCGTTCCTCGCTACCACTCGTCACTTCACTCGGAATGACAGTGTTGGGGACCTTTCTATCCTTTTGCCCTTGGCCTTCCTACTTGCGGCCCTTAATCCTTTAGCCTCTAGCCTTTTGCCTTTCGCCTTTTTACTTTATTGTCATCTCGACCGAGTGAACCGAAGGTGAGCGAGTGGAGAGATCTCAAGTATTCCAAATTCCTCGACTCCGTTTCTCGCTACCGTTCGTCACTTCACTCCAGAATGACAGTGTTGAGAGCCTTTCTAGCCTTTAGCCTTTAGCCCTTAGCCTCTACC
>JAGLIU010000172.1 GCA_023142805.1 Candidatus Omnitrophota bacterium
GAACACATACCGCAGGGATTCATAAAAAAATACAGGAACCGTAAATTAAAACAGTTCCTGCATAAAAAAAATGGAGCGAGCGATGGGGATCGAACCCACGTAGGTGGCTTGGAAGGCCACTGCACTACCACTGTGCTACGCTCGCCCGCATAAAATATCTCTACGCGCTATTGGGACACTTATAATACCGTCAGTGAAAAGATTTGTCAATTTTTTTCATTATCTTTTTTATTTACAAAAGTCCAAACTATACCCATGATCGAGATAAACAGAAACGCGTATAAACTATGCCATATACCTTGATCTATTTTTACCTTCACGACAGAACCGCTAAGATCGGCGGTATAAACGTTGTATAACCCCGCACCGGCGATTGCTCCACTTAATCCCGTCATTAACGATATAGCGACTTTATGTTTCAACCCTATCCACGCCATGATCCCGCAAAAAATTCCCGCTAAAGGAAACAAATACACCGCGTAACTTTTCCATTCTAAACCCTCTACACTTTTGAACATCACCTGCGCTAACGAAATCGCGATCTTTGAACTTTTAGCGTTAACCAGTTTGGGCACATCCACACCACGCACTATACTTTTTACCCTGACATCCGCGGCTTCGCTCACAACATCGGTAGCTTTCTCTATTTTTCCAATAACTTTCGCGCCCAAAGAAGTTTCACCAACAAAATCTTTAAAAACACTCGTAAAACCTTTAGCCACATCTCCCACTGATCCACTCACCTCGGCCCAAGGCATAAAAAACGATACGACTATAACCAAAACCGCGGATAGAACAAGTCCTAAAATCAATGTCTTAGTCATTTAACTCTCCCTTGCCTTTTTATCTAACATCGAGTAATTTTTATTTTTTGTTAAGCACCAACTCATTTTTATCCGTGTTTATACTTATGTCAAAATTGCTTAAGAACGACATACCTAAAAGTCCATGATCCATGTCCCCGCGATCGGCAATAACCGCCTTAACATTTCGCGCCTCAAAGTTTCCGACTTTTATCGTTTTCAAAACAACCAAATGTCCCTGTATACAACTCCCATCGGCTAACGTCAACTCAACTGTCTTAAGATTACTCACGTTCTCATACCCTATCCTTCTGCCCATTGCCGGAGATATTGTTACAAACGCGGCACCGGTATCTACCATGAGACGAACTATCGCCTTATTATTGATATTGGCTTCTACGATCAGATGTGTATCCACAACAGACTTTATACGATCCCCTTTAGCTTTGCGAGCCTTCTCCAATTCCTCTTCTTTTATTTTCGCGTTTTTTTCTATACGTTGACGCCATTCCCGCGTATACTTTTCCGTTTTCATTCTGTTGGTTCTCAACTTAGCAACATGTCTATCACATACTTCTAAAGCTTTTTCTTTTTTCGCGTCTTCCAGAACAGTAATACGCTTTATGTCCTCCCGCGCGACGGCTACGATACCGAACCCCACATTGATAACAAGCCCCTGATCCATATCGGTTTTCACTACTCCGCTGATCCTGCCGCCATTGACAAGATCCACATTAACAACATCCCCTTCTTCAGCAAAAGACAAACAGGAACATACGCATAAAATGAAAATAGAAATGAAAAAGATTTTTCTTGAATATCGCATAATGTAGGTTCTAACACTTACGATCAATAAAGTGTTTCTTTAAAGAAATATACCTATTATCCGCGCGTATTGCAAATTTATACCAGCAGAATGAGTACCCCGATCGAAAATACCACCGCACCCAGAATCCGAAAAACCGTAAGAGGTTTCTTCCCCCACCACTCAAACACATTCTCGGAAGTCTTTGAAGTAATGGCCATAATAGCCTTGATCGCGATAAACATACCTATAACACCGACTATTTTCGCGATGATCCCGGGAACCTTTATCACGCTGCCGATCATAGTAAAACTGAGTATAAGCATAAAACCAAAAACAATACGTTTAACTTTTCTGGACATCTTCTTCTCTAACCGTGCCTTAAACACCCGCGGCTTAAAAACCCATAACAACCCTAAACATACCCAGACTATGCCCAATGTTTTTGAAAACATTATTTAATCACCTATAACTTTTTTTATTTTTTCCATAAGCTCTACCGGATCAAAAGGCTTGGGAACCAAATCTACCGCTCCCATACTCAAAACCTTTTGTTTTAATTCCTCAGTCGGAGCGGCTGTAATAAATATCACGGGAATTAAGCTTAATTTTCCCAGTTTCTGCAAATTGTCATAAGTGGTCACACCGTTTCCCGCCGGCATCATATAATCCATAAGTATAAGATCGGGTGCTGTTTCCCTGGCCTTTTTTATAACTGAATAACCGTCATACGCGACTTCGACATCATAATTAGCGGCGCTTAACCTACTAACCAGCATCCGCACAATATCCGGTTCGTCATCCGCGATCAATATCTTTTTCGACACGTTCTCTCCCTATTTTATCCGGGGAACTTTTTTTTCGACACTTAGAACCGGATTTCTTTTTACGCTTGATCACCGGCTTATCGCCTATCATAAACACTATGTTCCATTTCCGCTTAAAAACATCCCACTTCTTCTTCCTGACCGCGTACTTACTCCTACCATCCTCGGTCGAAAGCATCGCCTTCAGTTTTTCGCCCTGCGGAATGGCGAATTTACGTTTAAGCGTATCATATTCCTTTTTATATTCCGGATTCTGTATATTTTTCATGCAGGCCTATTATACATTAGGGAAGACAAAATAGGAAACGGAATTAAACACTGGCAATATCAAGACATTTCCGAACCCAAGGGAGAAAATGAGAAATGAAACACCGTCATCCCGAAATCCCGCGAAGACAGAAAAAAACATCGTCGTCCCGGAATCCCGCAAAGACAGAAA
>JAGLIU010000173.1 GCA_023142805.1 Candidatus Omnitrophota bacterium
CGATACCTTTTGTTAAAAAAGCCAGGCTAAAACAAATAAACGAATAAATTACATTGCTCCGTTTTTCTTCTGATAGTGAAAAAAAATAAAAAGAAAGAAGCGCAAATAAAGTAAATGTTATATCTAAGGTCCCGGATTTACTAAACCATACAAAATGATACGTGCTCATAAGCATAAAAGCCGATAAAACCCCTATTTTTTTTGAAAAAACTTTTGTAGCGAACAAATATGTAAAAATAACGGTCAATATCCCCGCTAACGCGGAAAAAAGACGTGCTGAAAACTCATTTACACCAAATATGTTATAAAAAATTGCCGTTCCCCACATATACAGCGGTGGTTTATCGCACCATGGAACCCCGGCCCATGTAAGATCTACCCAATTATTATTCTCAAACATTTCTCTAGAAACTTGTGCGTAGAAAGCTTCATCCCATGAACTTAAGCTGCCCTCACCTAGATTAATAAGCAAAACCGCTGATGCCGCTGTTAACAATATTAGTACCCATGTGTGTGTCTTCATAAAATGTAACCCATGAAAATTGATTTTAATTCGGCAATATGTTATATTTCAGTATTGTGACTAAAAAACATTTTTTAAAAAATTCTTCATTTTCGAATTTCAATATTTTTTTCTTATTTTTCGCGATAGCAACACTATCCATTTTTTCATTTGAATTTTTAAGAGGGTTTTTCGGGGATTATAACTATCCCCCGTTAAACCCCTCTTTTAGATACATTATTCTTTCAGTAATATCATTACTCTACTTACTATATTTTAAATCAGCGCTAGATTTTAAAAATAAAAAACAATCTTTATACATATTGCCATTAACTGTATTAGTATTCTGCACCCTTATTCCACCGTTATTTTCAATTGACCTTTATGAGTATATCATACGAGGACGCATGTCTGCCATATATGGTTTAAATCCGTTTTTTAATACACCTGAAACTATCAGCCATGACCCTCTGTATCCTATGATCTTTTGGAAAACCGTAACAACGGCTTACGGACCTTTGTGGAGTCTTCTTTCTTCTTTTTTAGTTACAATTACCGGACGCAGCGTCCTTTTAAATATATTCGGGTTTAAATCTACCCTGTTAATATTCCACCTAGGTACAGGTTTAGTTCTGTACCGTCTGGCCTTAGCAATACACACAGAAAAAAGTAAATATATTGCTTTTCTCTACCTATTTAATCCTTATATTCTTTTTATGAACCTTGTTGAAAACCACAATGACATTATTATGGTTTTCTTCCTGATTCTTGCCTTTTACCTCTTGGTAAAGGATAAATTTTTATTATCTACTGTCGCGTTAAGTTTATCTATAGCTACAAAATATATTCCTATACTTCTGGTTCCACTATTTTTCATATATATCTACAGAAAAATACCGGGGATTAAAAATAAGGTGCTTCTCACCATAAAATCCTTAAGTCTTAACGCGGGAGTCTTTTATCTTCTCTGGAAACCTTTCAATTTAAACCTATTTAATCTTTCCAATTCTATCCAGACTATGAAATCCAGACTTGATGATAATACTATCCCCTACGTAACCTATAAAGCACTTGAGTTACTTCGTATAAACATAAGCGTAGAACAATTTAGATTATTCTCTGATTTTGCTTTCATCTTTTTTTGCGCCGCGTTATACATCTGCTTCTTAATAAAGAAAAAACCCACAATAACACACCTAATTCAAATATGTATCATACTTTACGCGGGATATTTTATTACAGCATCCTTTCAATTCGGAAGCTGGTATATACTATGGATAACACCGTTGATATTGCTATCAGATTTTTCTAAGAAAAATTTTCTTTTCTTGCTATTAACATTTGTAGCGCTGATTTCCTTCTGGAAAAGAATATCCTTTCTCTTGATCGGAAGTTACCTTATTTATCTTGTTATTATTTCATTGCCTAAGAAAAATAAAATTTCTAAATTTTTAGCGGATTTTTAGGTATTTGTTATTTTTTCGATCGAAATTTCAGTTTAAACAAGGTCCATACTGCTTCTAGTCCATCTCTCCATCCTATTTTTTTACCTTCGTGATATGTTCTTCTGTTATATGAAATCGCTATTTCCGGAATTTTATATCCTTTTTTCAATAATTCAGAAGTTATCTCGGGTTCCAGTTCAAATCGACTGGCTCTTAAATCTAATTCTTTCATAACATCTGTCCGGATAAGCTTATAACATGTCTCCATATCCGTAAGATTACTACCAAACAATATATTTGTTAATACTGTCAAAGTCTTATTAACTATAAAATGGGGAAAAGAAGTAGACTTCCACGAGACAAGAAACCTGGATCCATATACAGCAATCTCTGAATTTGTGCCAGCATACTCTACTAATCGTTTAAAATCATTAGGATCATACTCAAGATCAGCGTCTTGAATAATACAAAATTCACCGGCCGCATTATCCAACGCTGTCCTTACCGCTCTACCTTTTCCCATATTTTTTTCATGATATAACACTTTTACTTCTGCCTCACTATCCCAAAATTCTTTACGCAATAATTCTCTTGTCCCATCAGTAGAACAATCATCTACAAGGATTATTTCTTTTTCAACATTCACTGCCTTTATCTTGTCAATAATGCTAAGTAATGTTTTTACTTCATTATATACCGGAACTAATACACTTAACTTCATCATTTATCCATTTCCTTTTTATTTATTTGTTGTTTTTTTGCAAACATATATAACTTCTGCCGCGGTTAGCCAAGGGAAATATTTTTGACATATTTTGCTGACAAAAATCCCAACTTCATTAACTCCATCATATTTATCCTTATCCCTAAAAATACCACAAAAACTCATCAATGCGTGTTCATGATCAACCGGAGTTATTTCAATAATATCAAATCCATTTTTTTTGATCATCTCACTTAATTCCCGCACTTTAAAATGCTGCTCCCAATACGTTTCTTTTGGTTTCTTGCCAAATAATGTTCTTATTATTTTATTTTTTTTAAGCAGAATAAAAGGATAACTAATTTTTTCAAAAATTGAACTCTGCGGCACCTTCACTATAAAATGTCCCCCGGGCTCAAGCACTCTGTGCGCTTCCCTTATGGATTTTTCCGGTCCTTGGGTAAAGTGTTCTATTACTCCAAGCGAAAGATACCCCCCAAAATGTTCATTCGGAAACGGAAGTTTTTGTACGTCAGCACAAAAAAGTGGAATACTAGAATCATGTTGGCGAATCTTGTTAAGCGGATCCTCATTATAATCTACACCCACAACATCATACCCAAGTTCTTTTAATTTAACAAGATAAGGTCCTAACCCGCATCCACCTTCAACAATTTTCTTATCTTTAGGAAGATATTTCTGATAAATCTCCATATGTTGTTTAACTCGAGGATATTCGAATATCTCCATTATTTCCGAGATACTTACATCCTTCCAATTATCTTCCCACGCTTTTTTTGTTATTTTGTCTATACATTCATTTTTTTTACTCTCATTTTACACCTTATCTGTTATTGCCTTAAAATTTCTTAAAAAACATTCTTTTCAATTACTCTTTTATATCCTTCTACCATTCTTTCCGCGACCTTCTCCCAAATAAAAGAGTCCAGAACAAACTCCTTTAGTCCGTTAATCTTCTCCCGCTCTAAAGCAATCTCGATCTTTCTTCGCATATCTTTCACATTATTTGGTTTAATATACAAAACTTTGTCCTGAAAATATTCTTTTGTACTTCCACCATCGGTTACAACAACTTTAGCGCCTATGAGCGCGGCTTCAAGCGCCGCCAAGCCCGGAGTTTCGAACCATCCAGGTAAAACAAAAACATCACACGCCGCGTACGCGGATAATAACATTTCTGAACCATGATCCATTTTCCCGAGAAAATGAACATTTTCTCCGGCTTCACGTATACATTTATCATAATACCACTTATATGACGATACTTGCTCCCCTATAAGCACAAGATCTTTATCCAGACCTTTCATTGCCCGGATAAGATTTAGTTGGTTCTTCCTTGGTTCTATTCTTCCGGTATATAGAACAAAATCTTTTATGCCGAATTTTTCAACAAAGAGACCGGAAGACGCCGATTCAAACTTCATATCCACACCATTAGGTACAACGAACATTTTTTTCATCGAAATATTAAAGAATCTTGATATCTGCCGGGCCTCGCTATCTGAATTCGGAAATATCATGTCCGCTGTTTCAAACATTTTTTTTCTCGCAGAAGGATAAAATGGACACACTACTTTCGCGAAATGACGCGTTACCATCTTGGCTTTGGATATAATTCCGCCTTCCTCAAAAACAGCCCTTCGGAGATCCGACCAGAAAATAGACTCCAGCACAACTTTCACTCCACGAGCTTTAGCGACTAACATAATCCCCAGACAATCTTTAACCGAACCGAACACATGAAGAATATCGAAATCTTCAATACGATCCTGCCACATATCAAATCTTTTAATTTCTATACCGTCTGTTTTTTTAAGATATTCTTCAGACTTCTCAAGGAGTATTTCCCCTCCTCCTTTATTCTGAAATGCCGACGGATAAACAAAAAACGCTACTCTCATAATTATTATCCTTTTTTCAATATATCTAATATTTTGATCGCCGATCTTCCGTTACCGAACGGATTTCTCCAGTTCTTTTTTCCCGAAAGCATCCTATCCGCGCAACGAACAATAGCATCCGATTCTATCCCTGCCACAAGATTTGCCCCTACGTCCA
>JAGLIU010000174.1 GCA_023142805.1 Candidatus Omnitrophota bacterium
AATTCGGCAAGTCTTTGGGCTATTCCAAGTTTCAGAAAATAAAACATCACCGCGTTGATATCAAAATGATATTTACCCACCTTATTTTCTATAAATTCCCATCTTTT
This sequence comes from Candidatus Omnitrophota bacterium, assembly GCA_023142805.1. Taxonomy (GTDB): domain Bacteria; phylum Omnitrophota; class Gorgyraeia; order Tantalellales; family Tantalellaceae; genus JAGLIU01. The sequence continues at coordinate 108 of JAGLIU010000174.1, forward strand.
CTTTTCTATCGCTTTTTCCGCTAGAAGCGGCGTATCAAGTTTGAATATTGCTTTAACTCTCTCCGTTACTTTTTTCCCCGCGTTCTCTTGTCCTTTTTTTCTACCTATCGCTATCTCTTTTTTAAGTTCCAGATCAAACGCTTTCCATTCTCTGAGAACTTCGGTATCTTCCGGAAATTCTCCGAGTGTAACTCTCCCGACAGATTCTACGCGTTTTACATCTTTTTCCGAAAGCCATTTCGCGCATTCGTCCATAAACTCTTCTTTGGTTATCAGCGGAGTTTTGTCAAATTCCAAATACGGTAATGACGCTATAAAATAGTAATATTTATCCATTGGCCTGATCAAGTTTTAGCATTTTTGTTACTTTAGGATTCAAAAAAGCCTTGAACGCCTCGGTAATAGCTTCATCTGTAAAATCATAATAAGCTCCACCTTCCGCTTCTTTGATCAAAAATCCGTTTTCGATACCTGGTGAAACCTTAAAAGAAATCCCTTCTTTGGCTTTTCCTTTTAATTCCGCGAGAACCGCTTTTTCCAGTTTATCTTTATCTTTTTCGTTCACTAATATTTCAAGGTTGGTTTCCCCTTTTTCGATAAACCCATCGACAAGCTTTATGACCATATCTTTCAATAATCCCGAATCCAGTATCTCCGCGATATTCTGCTTAAAAATACTGTCAAAAACTCCCGTTATCCTTCCTTTTAAAGAAAGAACGGCATCTCTTGCCGCCTGAGATATCGCGGCTTCGGCTTTCGCGACCATTTTTTTAGATTCTTCTTCTGTTTTTTCTATAGTCTCTCTTTGCGTTTTTTCCGCTCCCAATACTATTTCTTTGGCTTTCTGTTCGGCATCTTCTATAATGGCTGAAGCTTTCACTTCGGCTTCATCTACCCCCTCAGTCTTTATTTTTTCTATTATCCCCTTTAAATCCATCTCCATATCAGTCTCCTTGTTTATTAAAGCATATCCTGATTAAACATTAAAAGGCATGGGGCGCAATTACTCCGGCTTCACCCATGCCCCTTTGCATTGTATATTCATTGTTACTATTTTCTGGATCCCGGTTTAACAATAGGTATGCCTTCCTGGCACAACGGACATTTATTTTCTTCAAAAACAGGAACATCTAATTTTATCAAGCTTTCGTACTTTATGCCACCAAAATCTAACTTTCCTCTACTTCTGTCTACTATTGAAGCTATCCCTACCGGGGCTATTCCGTCTTGTTTCAAAAGATCAATAACCTCTTTTACCGATTTCCCTGTAGTAAGCACATCTTCGGCTATCAGAACCCTGTTTTGCGGAGATACGATAAACCCTCTTTTTAAGACCATTTTACCGTTTGTCTCTCGTTCGGTAAAAATAGCTCGTGTTTTTAATATTCTCCCCATCTCGTATGCCAATACGATCCCCCCCATAGCGGGTCCTATCACAACATCCGGTTCAAACATGCGGATTTTTTCGGCCAGAGAAGAACAAACCCTTTTCGCGAGAACAGGCTCCGAGAAAATTAAAGCACATTGTAAATACGCGGCTGAATGCAACCCGCTGGAAAGTTTAAAATGCCCCTGTTTATACGCGCCTATTCTGGTAAACATCTCCATTACTTCCTGATCTCTCATCGTGTCTCCTGGTTTGATAATTAAAATAATATCCCGTATTTAGTTTATAGCTGTAAGCTATTTGTTTTTTAAATTCCCTTAATCATATCAACATATGTTTCGAGTCTCTTCTTACGGCCATGCCCTCTTACTATATACCGCCATTTTATTATACCGTTTATATCCTCGCGCTTTCGTTCCACATATTACACGCTACATACTATGCGCTGTATACCCTCTACTACTTATAGCCCGCTTTTTAAACCGCTCTTAATTTCCTTAATGATCCTTTTCGCCGCGTTTAGCGGATCGTCCGCTTGAATGATCGGTCTGCCTACAACCAAATAATCAGCCCCTTCGGAGATCGCCTCCGACGGCGTAAGCACCCTTTTCTGATCCCCTTTTTCCGCCCACTCGGGACGTATCCCCGGCGTTACAATTACAAAATCTTTTCCGAATCGCTCTCTTATTTTTTTTGCTTCTTTTGCTGAAGCGACAACACCATTCAGCCCGGCTTTCCGGGCTGCTCCGGCAAACTCAATAACTTTTTCTTCTATTTTACTTTCTATCCCCATCATTATTAAGTCTTCTTCCGTCATACTTGTCAACACGGTAACTCCTAAAAGAATAGGTTTTTTTTTCACACCGGATCCTGCCACCCCTTCCACCGCGGCCTCAAGCATTTTGCCGCCGCCGATACAATGAAAATTTATCATAAAAATATTTTTTTCCGCGGCTCTTTTGGCGGCATTACGAACAGTATTGGGAATATCATGAACCTTTAGATCTAAAAAACACTTTTTTTTCTTTTCCCTCAGCTTATTTAATAGTTTTTCTCCAAAGGCCGTAAACGGCGCGATCCCTACTTTAAATATATCTACTTCCGAAGATAACTTTTCAATAAGACCTTCCGCCTCTTCAAATATATCAACATCAAGCGCCACTATAAGTCTGTCTTTTGCTTCCATATTTTCTCTTATTTTTCCTTATTTTTCACGAAATCCAAAAAACCGATCTTTTCCCCTTAATGTTACATTTCACACCAAAGTAAAATACCTTCCGACACACTACGCTGTACGCCCGCCTTTTAGCTTTCCCGTTAAGCCGGAAGCTTTCTTTATTCCCTTCAGGATCAAATATTTTTCAAATTCTTTGCTTATTCTTTTATGCGCATCCGGATCTATCAGATTTGCCGTACCTACCTGCACGGCCCCGGCTCCGCATAACATAAACTCCGCGACATCCACCCCTCCAACAATACCCCCAATTCCCACGATAGGAATATCCACACTGTTATACACATCCCGAACAGCTTTAAGCGCCAATGGTTTTATCGCCGGCCCTGACAACCCTCCTACAACATTTCCCAGAACAGGCTTCATTTCCTCAACATCTATCGCTATACCCGCGTATGTGTTCACTAAGGATACAGCCTGAGCTCCCGCTTTTTTCGCGGCTTTTGCTATTTCCGTTATATCAGTTACATTCGGGGTTAATTTCGCTATGATCGGGCATTTAGCGGTTCCAACCGCTATCTTTACCATTTTTTCTGTCGCCTGAGGATCTTGCGCTGTTAATTTATATTTTGTTTTTCCATGAGTAACATTCGGACATGACAAATTAAGCTCTATCGCGTCCGGCATAATATTTTCGGGAATCTTTTTTATCATTTTTTCTATGTCTTTTAGAGAGGTTCCCGCTATGCTTACTATAATTTTGGTAGGCATTTTTTTAAGTTCGGGAAGTTCTTTGCTGACAAAACTGTTTATACCTTTATTTGGAAGCCCTATGGAATTTAACAGTCCCGATCGAGTTTCAACCACCCGGGGAGGAGGATTACCTTCCCTCGGCAAGAGAGTTACCGTCTTTGTCACAATAGCCCCGACTTGCGCAAAATCAATAAAATCCTCGAACTCCTGCCCCTTTGTCCCGAAAGTTCCTGACGCGACCCATATTGGATTCTCAAATGTTATCCCGGCTAATTTAATCTTTAGATCCATATCCCCTCATTATGATTCTTCTTCACCACACAATTTCTTTAATATCAAAAACCGGACCGTCTTTACAGCACAGCTTGTATCCGTCTTTTGTCTTTATCGCGCATCCCATACACGCTCCTATCCCGCATGCCATATATTCGTCCATCGATACTTGCCCTTCTATTTTTTTTGTTTCGGCAATTTGAGCCACTGCTTTGAGCATTGGTTTTGGCCCGCAAGCGTATATTGTAACTCTCGGAACCTGAAGCTTGTTTCTCTCCAGATATTTTTCAAGCACATCTGTTACATAACCTTTGAACCCAAGGGATCCGTCTTCTGTCGCTATGTATACTTTTGCCCCCATTTTTCTTATTTTATCCGCGCAAAATATGTGTTTTTCTTTACCCGCGCCTATAAAAAATATAGTATCTATTTTATTTTTCTTGAGTTCTTTAGTTAAAGCGTATAAGGGCGCTATTCCATGCCCTCCCGCTATTACAAAAGCTTCATTTTCTTTTTTTATATCGAACCCTTTTCCTAAAGGACCCAGGAGACTAATTTGATCCCCTTTTTTCTTGTTTCTTAACAGATCCGTTCCTTCACCAACAACTTTATACAGTAAACTTATTCCCTCTTTTTTTATCTTGTGTATCCCCAAAGGTATTCTTAACAAAGGATCTGTAGCTTTTTCATCCAATTTCACATTCACAAATTGTCCGGGTAAAGAGTTTTTCGCTAACGCCGCGGTTTTAAGATCCATTTCATAATGATCTTCCGCGATCCTTTTATTAGATACTATTTTCGCGTTTACGATCTTTTTCTTCACACCACTACCCCTTTAAAACTGCCAAATTTTATGTGCCCAAAAACATATTTATACAACCATCTTACATATACTTCTTTCAAGCACAGCGAATGTTACGTTTTTGTACCAGGCACAAAAACGTAACATTAAGCATGTTTGACGATCTTTCCTTCAACAATAACATCTGTCACTTTACCCTTCATCTTTTTTCCGATAAAAGGTGAATTTTTGGATTTTGAGATTATATCTTTTTTTTCGTATATCCATTCTTTCTCAGGATCTATAATAGTAATATCCGCCACAGCCCCCTCAGAAAGAGTTCCTCTGTCGTATTTCAATATACGACAAGGGTTTATTGTAAGCTTTGCGATCAGATCCGTCCAGGTTAAATATTTTTCCTCGACCAAAGCCATATATACTACCGAAAAAGCAGTCTCTAACCCTATCATCCCAAATGGCGCGTAATCAAATTCTTTTTCTTTTTCGTGTTCTTCATGCGGAGCATGATCTGTCGCTATAACATCGATCACTCCGCGCTTCACCGCTTCTTTAAGTTTTTTTACGCCTTCTTCCGTCGCTAACGGAGGATTAACTTTCATGTTGGTATCATACTTTTTTAGTTCTTTGTCTGTAAGCGCCAGGTGATGCGGAGTTACTTCAACAGTTACCTTTACCCCTCGTTTTTTGGCGGCTTCTATTATCTCTATCCCTTTTACTGTACTCACATGCGCAATATGTATACGGGCACCCGCTCTTTCCGCAAGCTCAATATCTCTCTCTATTATGGAACTTTCCGACTCAGAAGATATCGGTTTTAGTCCTAAGACTGTCGACATATACCCTTCCCTCATAACACCGTCTGAAACAAGTTCTTTATCCTCACAATGATCAATCACAACCAGATCCAGCATTGACGCGTATTCCATAGCATTTCGCATTAGAAAAGAATTTCGGACAGAATCCCCGTCATCCGAAACCGCCAGACACCCGGCTTCTTTTAACTCGGCCATTTCTGATATTGTTTCGCCTTTTCTTTCTTTTGTGATAGTTCCGATGGGCAGAACATTCGCCAATCCTATGTTTTTGGATTTTTCCAGCAAAAATCTTACATGCGCCTGACTATCACACGCGGGAAAAGTATTCGGCATGGCCGCTACTGTTGTAAAACCTCCCGCTATAGCCGCTTTAACTCCCGTTTCGACTGTTTCAGCTTCCTCTTTGCCCGGTTCACGTAAATGCGTATGCATATCCACAAATCCCGGAGCGACAATTTTGCCCTCAGCGTTTATTTCTTTGTCGGATTTTGTTTTAATTTTTTCGGCTATTTTAGCTATTTTCCCTTTTTCTATCAGAACATCCATCTTTTTATCCATGTTGTTCGCCGGATCTATAACCCTGCCGCCTTTTATTAGTATTTTCATTTTTTTCCGCCCTTCTCTTTCTCTTCCGATTTTACCTGACTCAGCAAAAACATTACAGCCATTCTGACAGCTACTCCGTTAGTTACCTGGTCAAGAATAACAGAATATTTCCCGTCAGCAACATCATGACTAAGCTCTACCCCCCTGTTTATGGGCCCGGGATGCATAACAAGGATATCAGGTTTTGCTTTTCTCATGCGTTCTACTGTCAGGCCGAAATAATGCGAATATTCCCGCACCGATGGAAACGGATTACCGCCAAGCCGCTCGAACTGTATCCGAAGCATATTAATAACATCGACCTTTTCGATAACCTCAT
>JAGLIU010000175.1 GCA_023142805.1 Candidatus Omnitrophota bacterium
ATTTACTTTTTTAATATAGAGGTCTGGCCTGTCAGTCAGATGGCCCGAAATTATCAAGTCAAGCTCAGGATAGACTTCCGCGATCTTTATTGATTCCTCCATTTCTGCGTGAGAAAGCAGTATCAAGATATCTGTTTTATCATGCAGATCACTTAGTAAAGGCTTAAGAGATAGAACGGGATCCGTCACTTCAATTTCCTGAGAAATATTTTCAATGAGTTCCGGTGATACAATGCCTAATATACCAACCCTTAATGTCGTTTCCTTCGTTTTTATCTCTTTTATAATATAAGGTTTTATCTTGAGAACCTGTGTAGTAAGATCAACAATATTACTTGATATAAAATCTATATTACTAATTTGGGAAAGATAGCCCAACAAATCAGTTCCCATATTAAGGTCCTTCTCACCTATGTTATGTGCAACATAACCCATCCTGCCTAATGCTTCAAGCGCTGTTTCCATCTTGATCTCGTCTTGTCTGCCGACTTTACCTGGTAGATCTCCAAGACTTAAGAGAATCCAGTTTTCATCTTTTCCTCTCAGATGGTTGATTAATGTATGCCGTTTCGGGAACCCGCCAAGCTGTAATTCTGAACATCCACAAGGTTCCAGATAACCATTTTCTTCGCCGGTAAAGAGAACATGTATGATAGGCACTGATGATACTTTATTCAGTTTTTCACCGGTCTCTTTATCACGATGGATATTGCAGCCCTGATTAGACAAAACCAGCAACAGGGACACTATAACGCAAGTTTTCAAAACTGTAATTTGACTGATAATGTTGATCATTTTGAATTATATAGAATTAGTTCTTAACCCTACTCAATTTCTCCTATTATTCGTATTAATGTAACAGGCTGAATTTTACTGTTAGTGTGGAGTTCTAATACTCCGCCAATGTTTCCGATAGCCGCTTCCGAATGTAATTTCACTTCGATTAAATAATGTGGATTCTCACTCTCTTTCTTTTCAACAATTCTAGCGCTTATATAATCCGGAAATATTTTAATCTTCAATATTTCTACATTGCTTTTATTAACCTTAACATAGAGTTTTTGAGTCAATTCATTTCCTTTAACGACAGAGCCATAATAGATTTTTTTTGGATAAGTAGTGATATCCCCTGCTATCTCTCCAAAAAATGGTATATTAAACTTGCTTTGTATCTGGCTGTTAGTTTCCAGGTATATTCCACCACTGAATCTCCCAATTACAGGATTATGTTTTAACGCAATTTTGATAATATACTCTCCATTTTTCTCCCCTACTATCGTAGCATCTATAAACGGTTTTGAAGGTGTAATTTTTTTTATCTTAAAATCAGGCTCTGTTTGTGATTTAATCGATATTGTTTTGCTTGTTTTTTCCCCAACGGAAACTGATCCGAAATCAATGTTTTCCGGTTTGATAATCAGGTCTTTAATAATCTCACCGGAAATCGTTAACCTGTATTTCGGAGTATCCAGGTCATTGCTTGTAACGGTTATGTTTTTTGTAACTTTCCCGCTAAGTGAACCGGAAGAGAATGTAGCTTTGATCTCTCCTGTTTCACCGGGTAGGATAGTGTTATTAGTTAGTATTACGGCAGTACATCCGCAAGAAGACTTCACTTTTTTTATTTTAAGTGTATCTTTTCCCCGGTTTACAAATTTATAAATATGTTCAACCTTTTGACCTTTGTAGATTTGGCCGAAATTAAAATCAGGATTCTTGAAAAAGATTGTTGGATGTTGTATA
>JAGLIU010000176.1 GCA_023142805.1 Candidatus Omnitrophota bacterium
CCTTTCGGATCATTAAGTCGATTGAAACAGTTAGTGAATAAAAATACCAGAAAGGACCACAGGGCTGTTATGGATGGAATGATACAGTTTTATGCCCAGTATAAGGAAACGGAAGATAAAAGGTCCATGGGATTTAGAATGAGCGATTGGGATAAAAAATTACTGAAATACGGAAGTCTTTTTGAGCATCATATGATGGATTTGAAAGTAAATGTACCGTTGGAAAAAGCGTTGGATAATGGATGGAAAATTTTAGCGGAATGTTTTACTCCCGAAGAAACTAATTTTAGAACGGAACTTATCGAAGAGTTCTGGCCGAAGTAGGAGCTAATAACTACGAACTATTATGGCTAAATTACGATTAACAAAAAACGAACTTAAAAAACAAAAAGACGAACTTAAACGGTATAACCAGTTTTTACCGACGCTTCTGTTAAAAAAGCAGCAGCTTCAGGGAGAGCTTTATAAACTGCATAAGGGGATAGAAAAAATAAAACAGGAAAAAGCATACGTGAAAGCCACGGTATATAAATGGGCGGATGTTTTTACTGAAAAAACGGATCTTGAAGATTTGGTCCACTTGAAAAAACTCGAGATCAGCAGGGGAAATGTCGCAGGTATAGATATCCCTGTTTTTGAAAACGCGGTTTTTGAAGAAAAGGAATATGATCTTATATCTACGCCGTTATGGGTTGATTATGGGATAGGAAAAACAAAAGACGTAATAGAGATGAACGCGAAAACGGAAGTTTTATGGGAACAGGAGAAGCTTCTTTCGGAAGAGCTCCGGGTTACGACACAAAGAGTGAACCTTTTTGAGAAAGTGATGATTCCCAGGGCGAAAGAAAATATTCGAAAAATAAGAATATGTTTGGGAGACATTCAAACAGCCGCGGTTGTGACAGGGAAAATAGCTAAAGAAAAAATATTGCGTGTTGAAATAAACGCGAAAAATCTGGAGGTTAGGGGCTAGAGGTTGAAGGGAAAAGGCTAAAGGGTTAAGGGGTTAAGGGTTATGGGGCAAAGATGTAATTTTATGTGGGAGTTATTATGATCGAGCGAATGCAAAAGATAACTCTGCTTGTTTCGGCAAAAGAGCAGGAAGATTTTATTGAAGCTCTCAAGGAAACGGGGGCGGTGCATGTAAAACATTTACAGCCTCCGGCCGCTCATGAGATAACTTTTATTGAAGATAAAATTTCAAAGTTAGATGCTATGCTAACTGTGCTCGGGCCGTTTGCGCCTGAAAAGGGAGAAGAACCCTATGAGCCTCCTTGTTCGGAACAAGAGATTATAGAGATAGCGAATGAGATATTGGACGCGCATAAAGAAAAAGAAGACTGTTTTATCAGGATCAACGATCTGGAAAAACAGTCGCGATGGTTTGATGTATGGGGAGGTTTTGACCCGGTAATGATGTCTGAGCTTGAGCGTAAGAGCATCAAAATTAAACTTTACAAACTTAATAAAGATCAATTTAAGGAAACTAAAGAAAAAAAAGATATATATGTAGTTAAAAAGGACAAAGACTACATATATGTCGCGGCGATAAGCGTTAATGAAGAAAATGATCTGCCGTTTGAAGAGATCATCCCTCCGAAAATTTCTCAGGAGAGAATAAAGGAACTTATAAAAAATCTGCGGCACAAAGTTAAAGGGCTAGAGAACAAGATCAGGGAAGAAGCGGTTATTATAGGATTTTTTAAAAAATGCAAAAAGAGATTCGAAAAAGAAAAAGAATTTTTTTCTGTTTTTTTCGGAATGAAAGAAGAAGGCAGATTCGCGCTTTTTCAGGGGTTTTGTCCCGAGAAAAGGATAAAAAAAGTTATTAAAATGGCGGAGAAGAACGGTATAGGGTATTTTATTGAAGACATTAAAGATCCTGAAGATGTTCCGGTACTGATCACCAATCCGAGATGGATACGTATTATTAATCCCGTTTTTCAATTCATGAACACTCTTCCCGGATATGATGAATTCGATATCAGCGCTCCTTTTCTGATCTTTTTCAGTATTTTTTTCGCGATGTTGATAGGAGATGCCGGGTACGGTTTTTTGTTCTTATTTCTGACAATTTTTGCGCAGCGTAAATTTAAGAACATTCCCAAAGAGCCGATTTTTCTTTTGTATGTTTTAAGTAGTTTTACGATTCTCTGGGGCGCGGTTACCGGGACTTGGTTTGGCGCGGAACAAATAGCGCGTTTGCCTTTTTTCCATAGTCTTGTTGTTGAAAAAATAAGCAGTTTTGGAGACGCGAATCAGAACTTTTTAATATTTTTATGCTTCATAATAGGGGCTGTACAATTGACAATAGCGCATCTTTTCAGAGCGGTGAGGATTATAAATTCTTCCAAAGTACTCGCGGAATTAGGGTGGATAATGATATTATGGGGTATGTTTTTCGCGGCCGGCAAATTTGTTATAGGAAGGGTTTTTCCTTCTTACGGGGTATGGTTATTTTCTATAGGAATTGGATTGGTGCTCTTTTTTTCAAAGCCGGAGAAAGGAATATTAAAAGGGGTTTTATCAACTTTAGCGGAGCTGCCCCTCAGCATAATAAGTTCTTTTTCTGATATAGTTTCTTATCTCAGACTTTTCGCGGTAGGATACGCGTCGGTTATTGTAGCTGAAAGTTTTAATGAGATGGCGTTAGCCGGAGGCATAAACAGCGTAATGGGTGGTTTTATAGCGGCAATTATTTTGTTTCTGGGACATACCCTTAATATTGTTTTAGGGTGTATGGCTGTAGTCGTGCATGGCGTAAGGCTTAATATGCTTGAGTTTTCGGGCCATTTAGGAATGCAGTGGTCAGGCAAAAAATATGAACCGTTCAAAGAAGAAGTTGAAGAGGGTGTAGGTACCAAAAAAATGAGCGGCGCTTAAGAAAAAATCGAAAAAGAGGCAGAGGTTAAAGAGTAAGGGTTGAAAAATGATCTTCAGCCCGCGGGGCCTTTGCCCCGGAGAATTAAGTTTAAAGGAGGATCGTTATGGTGGCTGGATTAGGAGATATGGGATTATCTTTAACTTTCGCGGCGATAGGGTCGGCGTTAGGAACAGGCGCGGCCGGGATGGCCGCGATCGGGGCGTGGAAAAGAGCGTTCGCTCAGAACAAAATGGCGCCGTTTATCTTGATCGCGTTCGTAGGAGCGCCATTGTCGCAGACGATATACGGAATGATTTTGCGCAATGCTATACAAAGCGCGAATATGGCCGCTGAGATGTATCCTTTTCAGATGATCTTAGGGTTAGCGGCGGGTATTGCTATGGGAGTTTCGGCGTGGATGCAGGGTAAAGCCGGAGCAAGCGCGGCAGACGCTTTAGCCGAGACAGGCAAAGGGTTCGGTAATTATATTATGGTGCTGGGAGTTATTGAAACCGTAGCGCTTTTTGTTATGGTATTTTCAATGACCGCTTTGCCAAAATAAGAGAATACTCGGGAATAAGGATGAAATAATGACTAAGGGGATGTTGTGCGTAGTTGCGACACCTATAGGGAACCTTGAGGATATTACTCTGCGGGCGGTAAGGGTTCTAAAAGAATCGGATCTTATCGCCGCTGAGGATACGCGTAAAACCGCGACATTGCTCTCCAATTACGATATCTCAACCCCCTCGACTAGTTATCACTCCTATAATCTCAAAGCAAAAACTCCAACTCTTATAACAAAGCTTTTAAACGGTCAAAATATAGCCCTTGTTTCCGATTCCGGTACCCCTGGGATATCTGATCCGGGCAGTGTTTTGATATCTGAGAGCATAAAAAAAGATATTACGGTTACGATAATACCCGGAGCATCAGCGGTTATATCCGCGCTTGTTGTTTCCGGGAAGCCCACAAATAAATTTGTTTTTGAAGGATTTTTGTCCAACAAGAAAGGGCGGAGACAAAAACAACTCGAAGGATTAAAGGATGAAAAAAGAACTGTTATAATTTATGAATCCCCGCATAGAATAGTAAAGTTTCTGGAGGATTTTCTGGAAGTTATGGGAGATAAAGAACTTGTTATAGCCAGAGAACTTACGAAAAAATTCGAAGAGATCAAACGCGGAGAAGCCAGTCTGCTGCTTGACTATTTTTCTAATAATAAACCCCGTGGCGAATTTGTGATAATATTCTAGATCGATCCAATATTTTTGATAACGCGATATCTCCTGGACTCTTCAAATGTTACATTTTTATGCCTGGCGTAAAAATGTAACATTTGAAGAGTGACGATGGTTGAGGGGGGGGGTAATCCTGGCTTATTTTTATATACATTGACTTTTTATTAGTAATTGTTACAATACTAGGATTAATATCAGAGGGGAGAACTGTATTTTTAGAGGGAATCCGCTGAATAGGGGTGCGTTTCTTGGAATTATAGATCATTATGACAGGGGGATAAAATGTTGGAACAAACGCTTATTTTAATAAAACCGGATGGTCTTACTAAGTCATTAACAGGCAATATTTTGACAAGACTTTCGGAGACAAAACTAGAGATCATAGGGGCGAAAATGGTTAGAGTTTCGCGTGAACTCGCGGTAGAGCATTATGGCGCGCTTAAAGACGAGGCTTTTTTTGAAGAACTTATCAGCTATATAATGGGCGATTATCATAAGAAAAAAGTAATGGCTCTTGTTTACGGGGGCGAGGACGCGATACAAAAAGTCAGGGCTATATGCGGGAAGACAAATCCGGAAGAAGCGGATTCAGTATCTATTCGAGGCGCGTATGGGAGGATAACAACAAAAGGTGTTTATGAGAATGTAATACATGCTTCCGCGAATGAAGAAGACGCCGAAAGAGAGATCAAACTTTGGTTTACGCCTGAAGATATAATTGAGGATATATATTCTACGAACAAGAATGAAAAGAACATAAAAATTAAGGAATGGGCATGATCAGATCAATGACGGGATTTGGTAAAGGTATAGAACAATATGAAAAGGGAAAGATAGAAGTCGAAGTAAAATCGCTCAATCATAAAGCTTTAAGTATTAATTGTAATCCTTTTAACGATATTTTTCTTTTGGAGAAAAAACTGCAGGAAGCTTTCTCAAAAAAAGTATTTAAAGGTAAAGTTTTTGTAAAAATAACATGCGAAGAAACGGGAGGAGAAACATCTTCTCCAAAAATAAAGATAAATGAAAAAGTTGTTCGTGACTATAAAAGAAAGATCAAAGAAATTCAGAAACAGTTTAATATAAAGGGTGATATAGAAATAAGAGACATAATGAGTTACCCGGGTGTTGTTGAAACGGTCTCCGGGAAAAAGAAAACAAACACCTGGCCACATATAAAAAAAGCGCTGAATAAAGCGATTGATAAACTTGTTGTTTATAGAATAAGCGAAGGGCGAAAAATGGCGGTGGATTTTCGCAAACGTTTAACGGATATAGAAAATAAAATAAAGGACATAAAAAAATACGGCAAAAAAAGTGTTGAGGACCATAGAAAAAAACTGATCCAAGCGACAAAAGGAATAATGGACGGCGAGGGGCTTGACAAGCTTAAACTAGAAAATGAAGTCGCGCTTTTTGCCAGGAATTGTGATATTGCCGAAGAGACCACTCGTCTAAGCGGGCATGTCTCGACTTACAAAAGCGCTATGAAAAATGTTAAATCTGACGTGGGAAAAAAATTAGACTTTATCGCGCAGGAGATGCAGCGGGAAGCGAATACTATCGGATCAAAGTCCAGTGATTTCAAGATCTCAAAAGCTGTGATAGATGTGAAAAGCCAAATTGAGAAAATAAGAGAACAGGTAAGGAATATAGAATAAAAAATGGAGAGGATAAGTAAGCCCCTCATATTTATAATATCGGCCCCAAGCGGCAGCGGGAAAACTACTTTAGTGGAGATCGTTCTTCAAACTTTGGACAACATAAAAGAATCCATTTCCTGTACGACACGTGAACCTCGAGAAGGTGAAGTGCCGGATAAGGATTATATCTTCGTAACAAAAGAAGTGTTTGAAAAAACAATAGAAGAAGATGGGTTTTTAGAATGGGAAAAAAATTTTGGCAATTATTATGGGACTCCGAAAGACATGTTCCGGAACTCGTTTGACGCGGGGGTGGATGTTATCTTAAGTATAGATGTAAAGGGGGCTCAGAACGTAAAAAAGAGATATCCCGAAAGCGTGGGGGTATTTATAATGCCGCCTTCAAAAGAAGTGCTTGAAAAAAGGTTGAGAGGTAGAAATACCGATCAAGAAGATCAGGTCAAGATCCGGCTGGAAGAAGCAAAGAGAGAGATGGCCTGTACCGATCAATATGATTATTTGATAGTGAATGAGGATCTGGAAAAAGCGGCGGAGGAGCTGGCAACTATTATACAAAATGAACGGAATAAAAAATCCGAGGGGAGTTAATGTGTATGGAAAATGTATCAAGAGAAATTTTAATAGAAAAGGTAGGAAGTCTTTACAAATTGTGTAATTTGGCCGCGATGCGGGCTATGGAGATCAATGCCGGACATAAAAAATTAATAGAGACTGATCCTAAAGAAAAAGTGACAACTACCGCTATTAGAGAAATAAACGCGGGTAAGGTATTTCTCAAGGAATTGTAAAGATGAAAAACATATTGTTGGGAATAACAGGAAGTATAGCTGCTTTTAAAGCTTGTGAACTTATAGGGATGTTCAAGAAAAAAGGATATTCCGTAAGATGCGTTATGTCGAAAGACGCGGAAAAGTTTATTACCCCGTTGACCGTAGAAACGCTTTCGGGAAAAAAGGCGGCATATGATATGTTTGAACTTCAGGAAGATAGATGTCCCGCGCATATATCCATAGCGGACGAAGCGGATATTATATTAATAGCTCCGGCAACGGCCAATGTTATAGGCGAGATCTCATCGGGTATTTGCCGGAATGTTCTTACCTGTAGTGTGTTTGCCGCGACGTGTCCGGTTTTATTCGCTCCCGCGATGAACGACAAAATGTTTGATAATTCGATCGTACAGGAGAACATAAAGCGTCTTAAAAAAAATGGCTACTATTTTATTGATCCCGTAGAAGGGGATTTGGCCTGTGGTAGAAAAGGCAAGGGACATTTTGCCCCGGTAGATAAAATAGTGGAAGAAACCGAAAAAATACTAACCTCATAAAAACAAGTGGACAAAAATAACTCTCCTTATAAAAAGATCCTGATAACCGCGGGGCCCACCAGGGAAAGCCTGGATCCGGTCAGATATATATCCAATTATTCCACCGGGAAAATGGGATATGAGATCGCGAGAATGGCTTCAAGCCGGGGGCATGAGGTGTGTCTTATAACAGGACCGGTTACAATTCCGGTTCCGGAAGGAGTTAAGGTTGTAAATGTTGTTACGGCGGAGGAGATGAAGGACGCGGTAGAGGAAAAAGTAGATGATTATAGGTGCATAATAATGACGGCTGCTGTTTCTGATTTTAAACCGGAGCGTCAAAGCGAAGAAAAGATCAAAAAAACCTGTGAATTAACAATAAACTTTGTGAAGAATCCTGATATTTTAGAGAGCGTTAAAGAAAAAAGCATAAAAAAAGTGGGATTTGCGCTGGAAACAAAAAACGCGGTTGAAAATGGTATAACTAAATTGAAAAATAAAGAGTTAGACATAATAGTAATAAATAAAAGGGATGAAAAGAATGATCCTTTTGGGGATGATGACAATAAAAGAAAATACGTAACTGTCAAAAAGGATGGTCAGTTAGAAGAGTATAAAGGAATAACGAAAAAAGAAATGGCGGAAATCATTGTTAATGAGGTAGAGGAACTATTCGTGTGAAGAAAAAAGCAAAACGGACTATTTTTGGAATAAAGGGGTTTACAATAAGTGAACTTCTAACGGTTTTTGCTATCGTGAGCGTGATCGGTATGATATTATGGCCGCTGATCAAATATAACAATGTCAGAATAGACAGGATCATATGTGAGAAAAATTTACAGCAAACAGCGTTAGCGTTGTATATGTACGCGCTTGAGAATGAAGGTAAGTATCCGGCGTCTTTGAAGGTGCTTTATGATGAAAAGTATTTGTCTGACGCGAGTTTAATGGATTGTCCGGGGAGCAAAAAGGTAGGAACTATAGAATCTCCGGATTATATATATACAGCCGGTCTTTTCGCGAAAAAATCTTCAGGGGAAGTTCTGGTAAGAGATAAGAAAAGGAACCATCCCGGAGGCGGAATGAACGTTTTATATGTCAACGGGACTGTTCTTTGGAAAAAACAATAAAAAGACTTAAGTTGATTGACAATCGAGCCTTATTATGATAATTTAACTGGTTATTGTAACCTTAAGTATATAATAGGGTTTCTAAGGCGCGGTGGCCGAGAAGCTAGGCAGCGGTCTGCAAAATCGCGTACACCGGTGCGAATCCGGTCCGCGCCTCCAAATTTAGCGAGATTAAAGGGTGAAAATGGGCGAGTGGCGGAATTGGCAGACGCGCTGGACTTAG
>JAGLIU010000177.1 GCA_023142805.1 Candidatus Omnitrophota bacterium
TCCTTCCGGCGTATATCTACCTCTTTTTCATTGCATACAGCTATGCCCGCTGAATCATAACCCCGGTATTCAAGCCTCTTAAGCCCTTCCATAAGTATATTTTGAGCCTGATCTTTCCCGGTATATCCAACAATGCCGCACATATTTTATTCCATCGTAGTCCTGAATTTGTCCATTAAATTCATTATATCGTTTCGCACGCACCGACCAACCAGGGACCCCATGTATATGAGTATAGAAAATTGCCAACAATCTTCCGGTCCTATGATCAATGCCGTATTTACATTTTCTTTTCTTTCCAGTTCTTTTTTATATTTCTCTATGCATTTAGAAAGACCGTCTTCGTCCAGATCCAGACGATCTACTCTATGGTTATATTTAAGCGACGGGAACCTTATCCCCCTCATCAAAAAAAACATCTGAAGCGTCCCCTGTTCCAGATCCATCTCATCTTCAAAATCAAATCCGTCAAATTGCGGCAGATCCTCAGGTAAAAGGATCATGGGTTTCTCTATGATTATTTTACCTTTCCGGACAACTGTATTTCCTTCATTAACCGCGGACTCCGCTAAGAAAATATACGGTACCCGCGCGGCTTGAAACGTAGGTAAAGCTTTGGCTCTTCCCCTGATTATTTCTGTTTTTTTTTGGGCTTTTTCCCAATATTGTTCAATATCCATAACACCTCTTATTAACAATTAAACGGGTAGAACATAATTCTCATTATACGCTACCCGCTATAAAAATGGCATCCCCAAGGGGATTCGAACCCCTGTCGCCAGAATGAAAATCTGGTGTCCTAGACCTAACTAGACGATGGGGACACTCTATTATCGTCTTTTTTGTTGTTCTCTTAGCTGTGTTTTGTCTTATTTTTTTGCCTACAGCGGAGTTCATTGTACATAATCCTCTTGTTGTTTTCAACTGTTTTTTTATTCTTGTACTTCTTCTCCCGCCACATCCTCTTCCTCTTGGGCAACAACATTGGCAACCGCTGTAAGTTTATCCGCGGGTTTAAGATCTATGATCTTAACTCCCTGGGTAGATCTTCCTATTCGGCTAACCCCCTTGACGCTTACCCGGACAACCATACCTTGTTGAGATAAAAGCATTATTTCGTTCTGTTCCCTCACGCTCTTAACTCCTACAACGGCTCCGTTCTTATCAACTATCTTCAGATTTATCACTCCGCTTCCGCCTCTTGACTGTAACCGATATGCTTCAAAATCCGTTCTTTTTCCATATCCTCTTTCTGTAACGGTTAAAAGGGTTCCTTCCGAATCGGCTCTCACCATCCCCACTACTTTGTCTTTCTTCTTTAAAGACAATCCTCTCACCCCCTGAGCGCTTCTTCCCATAGCCCTTATATCTTTTTCTTTAAACCTTATCGCCTTTCCATCAGCTGTCGCCATACATATCTGGTCTTCTCCCTCAGAAAGTACGGACCCTATCAGTTTGTCTCCCTTCCCCAGGGTTATCGCCATTATCCCCCCTTTGCGGGGATTACTAAAAGCCGTCAGCGGTGTTTTCTTTATTTTTCCCTGCTCCGTCGCCATAACAACGAATTGTCCTTCTTTAAACTCTCTGACCGTTACAACCGAAGAGATCATTTCTTTCTGAGACAAACCCAAAAGGTTTACTATCGGACGCCCCTTGGTTCTCCTTCCGGCCTGAGGAAGTTCGTGCACCTTTATCCAATGAACCTTTCCTTCGCTGGTAAAAACTAACATGTAGTCATGCGTAGACGCGACAAAAAGATGTTCTACAAAATCTTCTTCCTTGGTCTCCGCTCCGGTCACGCCTTTTCCTCCCCGCCTTTGTTTTCTGTACGCGCTTACAGGAAACCTTTTTATATACCCCGTGTGACTAAGTGTAATTACCATATCCTCTTCGGCGATCAGATCCTCGATATCCAGATCTTCGGCCGCTGTGGTTATCTCTGTTCTTCTTTCATCACCAAACTTATCTTTTACTTCCTGAGTTTCTTCTTTGATAATGCTCATCACTTTTCTCTCGCTTGCCAATATCCCTTTTAATCTTTCTATAAGTTTCAAAAGCTCGAGATATTCTTTTTCTATTTTTTCCGTCTCAAGATTCGTAAGTTGTTGAAGTCTCATCGCGAGTATCGCCAACGCCTGTCGTTCCGATAACTTAAATTTTTCTATTAAAGCCAATTTCGCGGTTTCGGGATCTTTCGATCTTTTGATGGTCTTTATCACTTCATCCAACTGATCTATCGCTATTTTTAATCCTTCCAGTATATGCGCTCTTTCTTCCGCTCTAAACAGCTCAAATTTTGTCCTTCTTACAATAACTTCTTTTCTATGTTTTATAAACTCCTGTAAAACCTGTTTCAGGTTGAGTACTCTCGGCTGCTTCTCTACAATGGCGAGCAAAATCACTCCGAAAGTATCTTTCATCTGTGTATGTTTATACAGCTGGTTCATCACGACTTCCGCGCTACCCGCCCGTTTGATCTCTACCACTACCCTCATCCCATCCCGGTCGGATTCATCTCTGATATCGGATATCCCGTCTATTTTCTTTTCTTTCACAAGTTTTACTATTGAGGTGATAAGCCTCGTCTTATTAACCTGATAGGGGATCTCTGTAATAACAATATCTTCTCTTCCTTGTTTTTTCTGTTCTATATGCGCTTTCGCGTGCATTTTCAGAGTTCCTCTTCCCGTTTTATAAGCCTTCCTTATATTCTCTTTCCCGCAGATCAAAGCTCCTGTCGGGAAATCCGGTCCCGTAACTATCGCTATAAGCTCATCGATCGAGCATTCGGGTTTATCCGCTAAAAACATAACAGCATCAGCTATTTCGGTTAAATTATGCGGCGGAATATTCGTAGCCATACCAACAGCTATCCCGCTGGATCCGTTCAGAAGAAGGTTGGGTAAGATCGAGGGTAAAACTTCCGGTTCTTTTAATGACCCGTCGAAATTCGGCATCCATTCTACCGTCGCTTTTTCGATATCCTTAAGCATCCACTCGCTTATCTGCTGCATCCTCGCTTCCGTATAACGCATAGCCGCCGCGGAATCCCCGTCTACAGATCCAAAGTTCCCCTGCCCGTTGATCAAAGGATATCGAAGTGAAAACGTCTGCACCATACGTACCAACGCGTCATAAACCGCGGAATCTCCGTGTGGATGATATTTCCCTAACACTTCACCGACTATTCTCGCGCATTTCTTGTACGCTTTATTGTGTACTATACCCATATCTTTCATCGCGTAGAGGATTCTTCTGTGAACGGGCTTAAGCCCGTCCCTTACATCCGGCAGGGCTCTTCCGACAATTACGCTCATCGCGTAATTAATATAGGAATTTTTCATTTCTTCTTCAACATGTATCGGAATGATCTTCTCGTTTCTTGTATACATCCTTCTCCTTGTTCTTTTGTTCTGCTGATATCTCTCGCAGTGTTTGTAGTCTCCGTCTTTTTTAAATGTCTAAGTTTGTTACATCGCGCGCGTTCGTCAGAATAAAATCTCTTCTTGCTTCAACGCTGTCCCCCATAAGAACCGTAAACATATTATCCGCTTTTATCTTATCTTCTATGGTTACTTTCTGAAGCGTCCTTCTTTCGGGATCCATCGTAGTTTCCCATAACTGTTCCGGATTCATTTCTCCAAGACCTTTATATCTTTGAATGGTCAGCCCTTTTTCTCCCTCGGCAAGCACATGCTCAAGTAAACCTTTTAAAGAAAATATTTTCTTTTCTCCCGCCAGGAACACTTCCCCTTCTTTTTCTTTTGTACTCTCTTTTTTCGGCCCTACTCCCTCTTCTTTTTCTTTCTCATAATCCGCGATATCCAACCCAAACTTTGTTATCTCTTTAGAAAGTTTTTCCAGCGCTCTTGCTTCATAAAACTCCTGCACAGTTACCGTTTGAGTTGTTTTTTCCTCCCCGGTTTCTTCATCTTCCATTTCCATTTCCTTAGCCTCGCCCTTCTTATCCTTAAATTCGGCCAACTCATCATCATTATAGAGATACTTATACTCTCCCTCGACTTGAACTCTATAAACCGGCAACTTGTTGGTTTTCTCTTGCCTTAATTCCAGATATTTCCCGAATTTTATCCCTCGTTTTTCGATCCCTCTGGATATTTTGCCCAGTTTTGTTAATAAATTTAATAGGTCTATTAATTTTTTTTCTGTCAGAATTTTTTTCTCTTTCCCGCTAACCACTTTTAGTCCGTCTGTCCCTTGACTAATAAGAAAATCTTTCATCTCTTGTTCCGTATTTATATATTGTTCCTTTTTCCCTCTTTTCACTCTATACAAAGGCGGCTGAGCGATATACACATGTTCTTTTTCCAAAAGATCTTTCATTTGCCTGAAGAAAAAAGTCAAGATCAGCGTCCTGATGTGTGACCCGTCAACATCAGCGTCACACATAATAATAATTTTATGATAACGT
>JAGLIU010000178.1 GCA_023142805.1 Candidatus Omnitrophota bacterium
AACGTAGGAATAAAACAATTTGACCACCTCATTATTTCTCCTCTTTTCAAATCCGTATACAGAAACAAGTTCGAGTCATAGACCATATTTTTTGGACCTTGACCCGATAACTTTCTATTAGATTATTTTTAATAACTCCTCTACCGCATCCTCAGCCGCAACCGTTTTCAATATTTCACCCTTGCGAAATATCACACCTTTGTTTTTTCCAAAAGCAATCCCGACATCAGCCGCTTTTGCTTCTCCCGGACCGTTAACTTCACATCCCATTACCGCTATAATCAACGGTTTTTTACCGACCCATGACCTGTTACTCATCACCCTCGCTTTAAGCTCTTCCACTATCGACACAAGGTCAACCTGACATCGTCCACAAGTCGGACAAGCTATGATCTCCGGGCCGAAAGTTCTTGACCCCGTGGACTGCAACATACTTTGAGCGGGATATATTTCACTTACGGGATCTCCCGTAAGTGAAACACGTATAGTATCCCCGATACCATCCAACAATAAAGCACCAATTCCTATACTTGATTTAACTATACCATCCTCAGGCAACCCCGCGGCAGTAACACCTAAATGAAACGGATGATCACACCTGACAGCCATTTTTCTATACGCGCCTATAACTACGCGTATATCAGAAGACTTAAGAGATATGACTATATCCGAAAATCCTCGTTTATTAAAATATTCAAGATATTCAGACATGGATTTCACCATTATTTCATCAGGATCAGCCCGTCCGGTATGCATTTCCATTAAAGATCCTGAATTTATACCGACCCTTATGGGAATACTTTTCTCTTCACAAACATCTATTATCCGCTCCAAGTCACCTTCATCTTTCATGTTCCCGGGATTGATCCTTATTTTATCCGCGCCGTTCCTGACCGCTTCCAACGCAAGCTTATGATCAAAATGTATATCCGCCACTAGCGGAATGGTGATCTCCTTCTTTATCTCACAAATAGCTCTTGCGGCTTCCTTTGTTTTTACCGCCACTCTCACGATCTCACATCCGGCTTTTTCCAGACGCAATACTTCACCAACCGTGGAGCTTATATCACGTGTATCGGTCTTTGCCATAGATTGGATCGCGATCGGATATCCCGAACCTATCTTTACCCCGCCTATATCAACCGTTCTGGTTTCTCTTCTCTTCATCATAATAAAAATATCGCAAAAACATAACGCGCCGTACCGTACTTTTACTTATCTCTATTTACCATTTTTCCAACCGGCGTGAATTTTACAACGTCCTGCCAACTCACAAATAGCGCGAAAGAAATAAGCGCTACTACGGCAATCTGTGTTATTACATCCTGCACCTTAACGCTGAATGGACGACCCCTTAGTTTCTCGAATAGAAGAAATATAATATGTCCTCCGTCAAGAACAGGAAAAGGTAAGAGATTAAAAATAGCCAGCGCCATACTAACATGCGCGGTTATAACAAGAAGCGGCACTACCCCAAGACGAGCCGCCTGAGACATTAAGTGCGCTATCCCAATAGGTCCCGACACCGATTCTTTCACGGGCATACCTCCTGTTATCAAAAGCCAAATACCTTTATAAGTCATAGCTGTAAGAGATATAAGTCTCTTTCCCCCAAAATACATCGCGCGTACGGGATCATAAGAAACCGAAAGTATTTCGTTTTTCGGAGCGATTCCTATCATCGGACGTGAAATAGTCTGACCAAAAACATTTGTAACCGTAGAAATATCCGGGGTTATCTCCATTTCTGACATTTTATTGCCCCTGATCATTTCCACCTTCAAGGTCTTGTGTTTTTTTGATTGGAGTTTTATCGCGCCCACTATATCTTCCCAATATTCTGTTTTTACTCCCTCAATAGAGAGTATCTGATCTCCTACTTTTATCCCGCTTTTTTCAGCGGGATATCCGGGCAGAACTTCTCCGACCTTATTAGATAAAGTAGGAATACCTATCATGAAAATTATGCTAAATAATATGAACGCGAAAACATAATTAGTTAACGCTCCCGCGACAAGCACAGAAAAACGCTGTCCTATTGATTTAGAACTCAATTCGTTTTCGCGTCCCGTTGCCTCAGAGGGATCTTCTCCCGCCATTTTCACATACCCACCAAAAGGAAACATTGATATCCTATAATCTGTCCCACCAACCTTCTTTCCCCATAATCGTTTTCCAAAGCCTAACGAAAAAGTTTCTACTTCAACCCCGGCTCTTTTCGCGGCAACAAGATGACCTGATTCATGTATCAGGATCAACACACTAAAAACAAGCAACACAAGAATTAACGTTAGCACAACCGTAACACCTCCTCCGCAGCCCATTTATGGGCCGATATGATATCCTCCAATAATGGCTCGGATATTCTTTTATGTTTTTCCGTTATCTCCTCTACAATTCTTACAATATCGGTAAATTTTATTTTCTCTTCTAAGAACATATTGACAGCTTTTTCATTCGCGCTATTAAGAACCGCGGGCACTGTCCCTCCTTTTTCCAAAGCATCAAAAGCTACTTTCAACGCCGGAAATTTCCCTTCATCGGGACTACCGAAAGAAAAATTATTTGTAACGCTAAAATCCACCCTGGGAAGATCGCTTTTAACTATATCCGGATAAGAAAGCGCCCTTAATATCGGAAATCTCATATCAGGACAAAATAAACTCGCGGAAATAGTTCCGTCTATAAACTCTACCATTGAGTGTATTATCGCTTCAGGATGAATAATTATCTTTATTTTCTCGGGCAATACGTTAAAAAGCCACCGCGCTTCGATCAGTTCCAGTCCCTTATTCATT
>JAGLIU010000179.1 GCA_023142805.1 Candidatus Omnitrophota bacterium
TGCCGCCGCGCAATCACAGGTTGCCGTGATCTGAGGCACACCTATACCCAGCACTCCTCGTGAGGTACAAGCCGTCCCCGGCCCTATACCTACGAAGATACCCTGACATCCGGTTTTCATTATTGATAGAGCCACATCATAATCAACACAATTACCCAATAGAACAGGTATTTTCATACCAATACAGAATTTTTCAAGATCCAGCGGTTCATATTCACTTGATTCATGTTGTGTGCTGATAACTGTTGACTGTATTATGAAAGCATCACAACCCGCGTCTTTTGCTATAGGCCCAAACTCACCCGCTACCTGAGGATTACAACTAGCTATAGCCGGTACTCCGGCTGCTTTTATCTCTTTTATTCTTTTGGTGATAAGTTCTTTCTTGATAGGCGCGGAATAAACGTCTTGTATGATCTTAGTAGTTTCTTTGGTATCACATGTTACGATCTTTTCAACAGCACCGGAAGGATCCTCGTATCTAGTAGCTACACCTTCTAAATGAAGCACCGCGATTCCGCCGAGCTTACCCATAGCTTTAGCGAAATTTACATCTACAACACCATCCATGGAAGAAGCCATTATAGGCACATCAAATTTAATCCCACCTATCTCGCAGGAAGTATCTACATCATTCGGATTTATAGTTAAATTACCGGGAACCAGTGCTACTTCATCAAACCCATAACTACGTCTAGCTTTACGACCTTTTCCAACCCACATTCCCATAGTATATCCCTCCTAATTTGTATTTGTAGCGTCTATAGTGTTTGTAACGTTATCTTTACGAAAAAATGAAAATCTTTAAAAAAATTATTCCCTCAAAAACGGGAATTCGCGCATATTGACATCATTTAAATAATAGGTAGTATAATACAAAAGTGAGGGTCCTTTGTCAAGAAGGGGTTTTGTCTCGTCATGGGGACAGCGCCCTATTATTAAGTTATTAAACATGTTGCCCTGCAACGTTTTACAGTCACTACCTGATATCTAAGTTTTTATTGGAATAATAATAGGGCGCTGTCCCCATTTTATACGTCAGATTCCTTATCAATATGTCCTTTCCATCTCATATCACCAATAACTCCTTGAGCGATATTTACAAGATGATCTCCGATTTTTTCTAAATTATCTACAAAATCTATAAAAACTACCCCGGACCTTATATCACACGATCTTTCATTTAAACGATTTACATGTGATTTTTTAAGATCAAACTGGAACTTATCTATTTTCTTTTCTCTACTGATAACAGTCGCCGCGATACTCACATCATTTTTGCTCAACGCTTCTTCCGTTGCCGACATCATTCCATTTAACTCATTCCACATCAAAGTCAATTCTTTTATCCCTTCATCACTAAAAGGAAGTTTCTGCTCAATTTTCCTTTCTGAAAGTTCCGTAATATTCTCGGCATGGTCCCCTATTCTTTCTACATCGTTCACGCTATGTATAAGAACGGGAAGCCTCTCAGACTCCTCATCACTAAGAGTTCTTCGAGAAAGATCGACAAGATACTGCGTTATTTCAGATTGCAGATTATCAACTACCTGCTCCAATTCTCCCACCTTTTTTATTTCAGTTAAATCATTTTCAATAAACGTTTTAACGGCGCTTGTCACTGACTTTGAAGCTAAGTCTAACATCCGCACAGTTTCCCTCCGAGCCTGCTCCATCGCTATCGGAGGAGTATTCAAAAGATGTTTTTCCAGATATTGCGGCCCTATCTCTACCGCGCCTGCTTTCTTCGGCACAAGCCATATACTTGCCCTCTCGAGAACCCCTATAAAAGGAAGAAAAACCATAGTATTCACAACATTAAATACACTATGAGAAACAGCTATAAAAAACATAATAGTCGTTGTTGAAAGTTCAACCGGAACAATAAATTCTATCGCTTTAACAAAAAGCCCGGTATAAATAAATATCAGCATATACCCCGCGCCTATGGTATTGAAAAGTGTATGCGACATTGCCGTGCGTCTAGCGGATATCGTCCCTCCCACAGCGGCTAACTGAGCTGTTATTGTTGTACCTATATTATCTCCGATAATTATTGGGATCGCGGCCGGGAAACTTATAAGACCGTTAAAAGCCATTATCTGAACTATAGCGATAGTAGCGCTGGAACTTTGAAGAAGCACCGTAAAGACCATGCCTACAATTACGCCCATTAAGGGATTACGACTGAAGGTAAGAAACATCTCCTTTACATACGGACTACTCTTAAGAGGAACAAACGCGTCCTTCATAAAATCCAGTCCCAGGAAAAGCAAACCAAACCCTATAAGCACTTGACCCAAAAATTTGGTTTTTTTCTTTCTAGAAAAGGTGTTAACAACAAAACCTATACCTATAACAGGAAGAGCGTATTGAGTTACTTTAAAAACTGACATAGAGGAAACTAACCACGCGGTGAACGTCGTACCTATATTGGCACCCATAACAACGCTTATGGCTTGCTTTAAGGTTAACAATCCCGCGTTAACAAATCCTACCACCATAACAGTTGTCGCGCTTGAAGACTGGACAAAACAGGTTACTCCCGCGCCGACTAAAATGCCTATAATAGGCAGTTTTGTGACAGCGGCAAGAATAGATTTAAGCCTTTCGCCGGCTATCCCCTTGAGCCCCTCGGACATAATTCTCATCCCATAGAAAAAAATTCCCAGGCCGCCAATCAGCATATATACTAATTCCGCTTTCATTATCCTCTTATACTTTCTAAAATTTTTTAACTAATTTTAGGGCAAAAAATTGTTCTGCGGTAAACGATCACGCATAGGGTAACATGAAGGTATATACATGTCAAGACCGATCCCATTAAACTCCTATGTTCCTATACGTACATTTTTAAAATATCCCTCTAAAGCGGTAATAGCGGCTAAAGCAGCTAAATAACTTGTCTTAGGGTTTTTCGGAAACGGCACGTTTTCCGCGCGCGTTGTTATCTTCCCGGCTTCACTTTCAACTTCAATTTCATGAATATTCCTGGTATATTCCGGAGAAACTATTATTTTTACTTTTGTTTTATCCGGCCCGATACCGGCCAATGAAAGAAGCGCTGAAACGTTTATATTTTTTGGAAAACCCTTTACAGCTTCTGTAACATTCCCCTCAAAAATAACGGTCTCTTCTGTGATTTTTTCCACATCAATATCGTTTTCTATTAAATAAGGCGCTCCACTTATGGACCCGGGAGCTTTCCGCGTAGTAAGTGTCACTTTTTTTATTCCGGCCACTTTTGAAGCCTTGATCGCGTCGAGTCCCGCTATCGCGCCCGACGGCAATATCACTTTTACCCCTTTTTTCTCGGCTTCAACCAAAAGATCTTTAACTGTCAAAAGTCCTCCTATGCTCATTATCATTATATCTTTCTCTGAGTCTATAACCTTCCTCAAAAGATCCGGGACACATGATCCGACAGCGGATTCTATAATAAGATCGGAAGACGCGACCACATCGTCAATGTTAGAAAATATTTTCGAGTTTGCCGTATTTTTCGCTAATTTTTCGGCACAAACCCGAACAACATCAAAGAATACAATTCCTGAAACATAAGGTTTGAGTTCTTTCTCTATGTACGCGGCAAGTGTTTCCCCTATCGCGCCGCATCCTATAATTCCAATAGTTTTCGTACCCACAACTACCCCCCCTCATTTCTCGTTTACAACTAAACTGTTACTTCCAGCATTCTCTCTAAAGTCACTCTTGCTTTTTTTGCTATTTCTTCGGGAACGGTTATTTTATAAACTTCCTTCTCTAAAGCTCTAACAAGCCATCCTAGAGTTGTAAGTTTCATGTTCGCGCAAATAAACTGATCTGTAGGCACATAAAATTCTTTTTCAGGATTATCTCTATTAAGTCTATAGATGATACCTTTTTCTGTTCCCACTATAAACACTTTGTCGGTGGACTCTTTTACATATTTTATCATCCCGGCAGTACTTCCCACATATTCAGCAAGTTCCAGCACCTCTTCTCTGCACTCCGGATGCGCTATAAACTTTGCCTCTGAATGAATTTCCTTAGTTTTAGATACTTCATCCTTTGTAAGGCGCATATGCACAACACAATATCCGTCCCAAAGTATAAACTCTTTTTCCGGCACGTGTTTAGCCACATAACGTCCAAGATTTTTGTCAGGAACAAATATTATTTGTTTCTGAGACAACGATTTTACTATCTGAACCGCGTTTGACGATGTACAGCAAATATCACTTTCTGATTTAACCCTCGCTGTAGAATTAACATAACATACAACCGCCGCTTCAGGATATTCTCTTTTCTTCTCGCGAAGTTTCTCGATCGTAGCCATGTCCGCCAGCGGACATCCCGCTTCTTCTACGGGAAGAAGTATTGTTTTATCAGGACTGAGCATATGCGCGCTTTCCGCCATAAACTTTACCCCGCAAAAAACAACGAGTTCTTCTTTAGCTTCTTTAACTCGACAAGCTAAGGCATAAGAATCACCCGTTAGATCAGCTATCTCCTGCACTTCATCCCGCTGATAATTATGCGCGACTATTAACGCGCCTTTTTTCTTTTTTAAGTCGAATATTTTGTTGGTTAAATGCTCTTTGTATTTCGCGTCAAATTCCGGTTTTTTATACATTTTTCTCCTCTAAAGTTTGTAATTTGCGGTTCGTAATTTAGTCCAATAAACAGTTTTTCAAAGTTTTGGCCGAATTTTTACTACGAACTATAAACTATCGACTGCCGGCTAACCTCAGTTTTACTCTTCATTCTTTCCGTTTATTATCGTATTATCAATCAGCCTGGTATTGCCCACGAATGCGGCAATGGCAACAAGCGTATTATCCTTAATTTTATCAACAGGGATAAATCTTTCATTTTCAATTATTTCTACATAATCTATCTTTACATTTTTTTCATTTTCTAAAATCTTGGTTATAATCCTTTTAATTTCTTCGGAAGACTTATTCCCGCGCGAAATAAGTCCCTTAGCGGTACTAAGGCTTTTATAAAGACTCGCGGCTTGAGATCTTTCATCTTCCGATAAATATATATTCCGCGAACTCATCGCCAACCCATCGTCCTCTCTAACTGTCGGCATGACTTTAATTTCGACCGGAAGACTCAAATTTTTAACCACATTTTTTATAACTACAACTTGTTGCGCGTCTTTCTGTCCGAAATAACTTTTATCAGGTCGTACTATATCAAATAATTTAGCGACAACTGTAGCTACACCTTTAAAATGACCCGGACGAGACGCGCCGCATAAAGTTTTCGTTAATTTTTCATCGACTTCAATATATTCGATATCGTCTTCAGGATAGATATCAGTCTTCTCGGGAATAAATAAAATGTCTACATTTTCTTTTTCCAAAAAAGCTTTATCTCTCTCCACATCTCTTGGATACTTATCAAAGTCTTCACCACGTCCAAACTGTGTCGGATTAACAAAAACACTGACTACCGTTATATCACATTCTTTTCTCGACGCACGAACTAAACTTAAGTGTCCCTCATGCAAATAACCCATTGTGGGAACAAAACCCAGAACATCCCCGGATTCTTTCACTCTACATGAAAGTGTTTTCATCTCACTCGCTCTTGTCACAACTTCCATAAAGATCCTTAATAGACTTTTTTTGTGTTGGATGAATTACATCGGGTGCTATTTCATTAAATCCTCGCAACACGAAATATCTTTCGTGCATACGTAAATGAGGAATGGTTAATTTTTCTGATTTAAATACCGAGTCACCATATGTCAATATATCAAGATCTATTACTCTTGGACGATCCCGGCTTTCATCAAGGTCGCGGCCCATTTTGCGTTCTATATCTTTAAGTCTTATCAATAATCTCTCCGGAAGTATATTCGTTTTTACTTCAACAACACCATTGAGATAATCTTCTTGCCGGGGACCACCCACAGGTTTGGTTAAATAAAATTCGGATCGTTTTGCTATCTCCGCTCCATCTATTTCAGCCAATAGACGCAAAGCTTCAGCACAGTTCTTTTCTTTATCTCCAATATTTGACCCTATCCCAAGATATACGATCGCCATAATTTAGTTTTTAGCCGGCAGTTCATAGCTTTGTGTAACAAGCAATTCCTAACTATAAACTCCCTAAAAAAATTCTTTCTTTACGCGTTTAACAACTTCAACAATTTCTTCTTTATCTACAGTAAGTGCCATACGGATATATCCTTCACCACTTTCGCCAAAACCATTACCGGGAGTAACAATAATATCCGCCTTTTCAAGAATAGCCTTCGCAAGTGAAAATGAGTCATATCCGCCAAAAACCGGAGCCCATATATAAAATGTTGCTTTGGGTTTTGTAACGTTCCACCCTGCCGCGTTTAACCCCTCGACAAGTATATCCCGCCTTTTTGTATAGATAGCGTTCATCTCATCTCTTATCTTTTCGGAATTCTTAAGCGCTTCAATAGCCGCGACCTGAACAGCGGTAAATATTCCCGAATCAATATTCGCTTTAACTTTCGCTAACCCATTAAGCATCTCCGCATTACCCACCGCCATAGCGACTCTCCACCCGGTCATATTAAATGTTTTAGAAAGAGAATGAAACTCAACTCCTACTTCTTTTGCCCCGTCAACTTCCATAAAACTCATAGGATCATACCCATCAAAACTCATTTCTGTATACGCGGCATCCGAACATACTATAATATTATGCTTTTTCGCGAAAGCTATGATCTTTTCGTAAAACGGTTTATCACATACCGCGCCTGTAGGATTATTCGGATAGTTTATATGCATAATTTTAGCTCTTTTAGCGACATTTTCGTCTATAGATTCCAGATCAGGCAGAAAATTGTTTTCTTTAAGTAACGGCATAAAATGTACTTTCGCGCCCGCGAAAATTGACCCTGAATTATAAGGGGGATATCCCGGTGAAGGAACTAAAACCACCTCTCCCGGATTTATAAACGCTAAAGGTACGTGAGCTATACCTTCTTTAGAACCCAATAGAGGTAAAACTTCTGTCTCAGGATCCAAAACCACGTTGAACCTTCTTTTATACCAAACCGCCATTTCCTCCCTAAGAACACCTAACCCTCTGTTTAAAGCATAGGTGTGCGTAGACGGATCCATCACGGCTTCCTGTAATTTTTTTACAATAAAATCAGGTGTCGGAGTGTCAGGATCCCCCACCCCCAAGTCAATGATCGGGCGTCCTTCTTTAATAGCGTCCCGCTTGGCTTTATCGATCTCTTCAAACAAATACGGCGGTAATTGTTTTATTCTATCCGCGTAATCTATATTCATCTAACTCCCCTCATTTCTGTCTATAATCCATAATTTTTAAAATTCTGTCTATCATAGACATGAACCGCTTCTATAAACCTAATACATCCGCCATACTATATAAACCGGGCTTTTTTCCGATAACAAATTTTGCGGCTTTTATCGCCCCGAGAGCAAAAACATCACGACTTTTCGCGTCATGCCGTATTACGATATTCTCATATTTTCCATCAAAAATTATACCGTGATTACCTACAACTTCACCCTCCCTAAACGCTTCTATCGGAGCATCTATACCTGAAGCTTCTTTTATCTTTTTCGCTATCATTTTAGCTGTCCCGCTGGGAGAATCTTTTTTATGCACATGATGCGTTTCATCTATTTTTATACTAAATTCATTACTCAAAATCCGCGCGGCGTCAGAAACTATTTTAAAAAGCACATTAACCCCTATAGCCATATTAGGCGAAAAAACTATCGGAATGATCTCCGCGGCGGAAACTATCGCTTTTTCTCCTTCGGGGATAAACCCTGTAGTACCTATAACCATAGGCACATCATTATCTAAACAAATATCCACATGATCCAATGTCGGTCCGGGAAGCGTAAAGTCTATCAAACAATCCATAGTCTTGCATGCTTCTTCGACGTCGCAGGAAACCTTGATCCCTTTATTCTCGGAAAGCCCTATCACCCCGCTGATATCTTTACCTATTTCAGGGGCGTTTTCCCTTTCCAGACAAACCACCCCGCTTACTTCAGGATCATCCAACAACTGTTTAGAGATCATTTTACCCATTTTCCCGCCAGCACCAATAACACCGATACGCATATTCAGCTCCTTAGCATATGTTTATGGAATTTGCGGCGTTTATGATGTTTATAACGTTATTTTAACGTCCTGAACGCTACAGATCCCGCAAACACAATAACACTAAATTAGTTTATACTGTTTCAACACCTTCTTAAGTTTTTCTTTATTCTCTTCTAGCATTTCACAAAGAGGAAGACGCCATTCTTCATCCACCATCCCCATCAAACTTGCCGATGTTTTTACCGGCAAGGGATTTGTTTCTATAAACATCGCACGGCATAGATCCATTATTTCATAATGGATCTTTTTACATTCTTCGTGTTTCCCATCCAAATGTGTCTGAACAAGTTCATGCGTCTTTTCAGGTATAATATTCGCTACAACACTTACAACTCCCATCGCTCCAACCGCCATAAAAGGCAGCGTCATAGAATCGTCGCCGCTCATGACCGTTATATCACATAAAGAGAGTATATCAACAACTTGCTGTACGCTTCCGGCAGCCTCTTTAACAGCTACAATATTATCTATCTTTGACAAACGCGCTATCGTCTCGGGCAGCATACATATACCCGTACGTCCCGGAACGTTATAAAGCATTATAGGAATATCCGCGGCTTTTGCTATTTCCATATAATGCCTGTACTGCCCTTCCGGTGTAGGTTTATTGTAATATGGACTAATGACCAAAGCTCCGTCACACCCGACTTTTTTCGCGTAAACAGTAAGTTCTACCGCCTCGGAGGTATTATTGGAACCTGTACCGGCAACAACAGGTATACGATGATCCGTTGTTTCTACGGTAATCTTTATAAGCCTTTTTTGCTCCGACATGTTCATAGTAGCGGCTTCTCCCGTACATCCGCACGGAACCAAACCATCCGTTCCTTTATCAATGTGGAACTCAATAAGTTCACGAAACTTTTTTTCATCTATCTTTCCGTCTTTAAATGGCGTAATTAACGCGACATATGAACCTCTAAACATAATTGTCCCCTTTCGTTAAAAATCTCTTTTAGAACAAGCACTCTTATTTTCCACGGTCGATATTCCACGGCTTTTTGATCTATAGACTATCGACAATAGACAATGGATCAACTTTATTGCCCTCTTTCTAAATTTTTCCTTCACAAACTATTTTCGCGGTTCCTTCCAAATAAACATTTGAAACTTTTTTCCCCACGATATCATAATAAACTGTTAACATCTCCCCGCTTTTTGTAGCCATTTTTACCGGACTGGATATATGTCCCAGCAAGCCCAAAACTATCGCGGAAGCCGTGGTTCCGGTCCCACACGCCAAGGTTTCATCTTCTACGCCTCTTTCATATGTACGTATCGAAGCTTCATCATTTTTTATATTACCTACAAAATTAACATTAGTTCCGTCAGGGGAAAATAATGTATGTTCCCTGATCTTACGTCCGATGCCGTTTACGTTATAATTTTCAAGATCATCAACGATATGAACAACATGAGGTACCCCGGTATCTAGATAATGCGCGCTCATCATACTGGACCCTACCCCCAAAGTCATATTGAGCTTAATGTCTTTAGGATCGCTCATCTTAAGTTTTACACTCCCGTCTTTCACTTCAGCGGATAATATCCCGGCACCTGTCTCGATCGTAAGATCCTTCCCCCATTCATATTTTGCGGCATAAAACGCGCTGCATCTGGCTCCATTACCACACATAGCCGCTTCAGACCCGTCAGGATTGAATATTCTCATGCGAAATAGCGCGTCATCAGAATCTTCCAACACCAAAAGTCCATCCGCTCCTATAGATACCCTTCTCCGACAAAGATCCCTCGCCATTGCCGAATAATCAAGATCACGCACATCCAATTCTCCGTTTTTATTATCTATCACAATAAAATCGTTACCGGTTGCTACCATTTTTGAGAAACAAACATTATATTTTCTATTTATCATTTCATTTCCTTAAGTATTTTTTCTCCCCGGATAAGATCCCTATATGTCTCAGCTGAACGTATTACTCTGATCTCACCATTCGCGGCTAAAAGCTCGGCAGGACGCGGCCTTGAATTATAGTTTGACGCCATTGTAAATCCATACGCGCCCGCGCTCATAACAGCGATATATTCTCCCGCTATAAGCTCCGGAAGTTCTCGGTCCAACGCGAAATAATCTCCACTCTCACATATCGGACCGACTATATCATATTTCTCTTTTTTCGATTGCCTTTCCACTATCGGCAAAATCTTATGATAAGCATTATATAGACTCGGCCTCAACAAATCATTCATACCCGCGTCTACTATAGCGAATTTTTTTCCAGTAGATCCGATCTTAACATAAATGACTTTACTCACCAATATACCGCTATTCCCCATAATAAAACGTCCGGGTTCCAAAATAAGTTTCAAAGATCTGTTTTTGACCAGCGGAACTATGGCTTTAGCGAATTCTTCCGCGGTAGCAGCCTTTTCATCTCCATAAACTATCCCAAACCCACCTCCAAGGTTGAGCCATTCTATCTCAATGTTACTGTTGTCAACAAAATCCAATATTTTACGGATACACGTTGAGAAAGGCGCTGTATCGGTTATTTGAGAACCAATATGCACATGTATTCCTTTAAGCAGAACATGCGGATATTTATTCGGATTATCAAAAATATCCTCCGCTGTTTTAAAATCTATCCCGAATTTTTTCTCTTTTGTTCCCGTAGTTATGTAGTCATGCGTATCAGCTTTTACATCCGGATTGATCCTAAGCGCTACTTTTACTTTTTTCTTTAATCTTCCCGCGATGGTATCTATCATTATAAGCTCCGGGAGAGACTCCACATTGAAAAACAATATCCCTTTCCCCACAGCGATCTTAACCTCTTCTTCGGTCTTGCCAACACTCGCGTAAACTATTTTTTTAGGAGAACAACCCACTTTAAGAGCCTTGTAAAGCTCACCTCCTGACACAATATCAAGACCCGCTCCGGCATTGACCAAAGCCTTACAAATACTTAAATTCGAATTAGATTTCATCGAAAAACATATTAAAGGATCCACTTCTTTAAACGCTTCTTGTATCTTCCTGAAATGCCACATTATAGCATCATAGCTGTACAGATAAACCGGGGTGGGATACTCTTTGACCACCTCTGTTAAAGAAATGTCTCCACAACAAAGCGTCCCATTTTTGTAATTGAATTCACGCATAATATCTCCTCAATTTTTACAATGTGACAATTTACCCTTATCCGTCAGAACCAAAGAAGAATACCCTTTCACTGTTTTCTTCCCCTTTGCCCCCAAGTTAAAATTCTACCTCTGAAGGATCTTCTTCCACCTTGAGATCTCTTTTTTAACAAACTCAGGATTAGTACTCCCGAAAGTTTTTTTGTTTTTTACGGACATCTTCGAATTTAACAATTTACAAACATCTTCATCCAATTTCCCGGAAAATTTCTTCAGTTCCGCTATCGAAAGATCCGATATATTGAGTCCCCTATCAACGCAATGCTTAACAATATTTCCAACTACACTATGCGCGTCGGCAAACGCGACACCTTTACACACCAAATACTCAGCAATATCCGTCGCGTATATAAACTCGTCCTCCAAAGCTTCGTCTGCCGTCTCTGAGTTCAAGGTTATACTGGATATAACCCCTGCCATCATCTCTAAAGACCCTGAAACCCCCTCAACAGATTCGAATAAGGGTTTCTTGTCCTCCTGCAGGTCCCGATTATAGGCATGCGGAAGTCCTTTGACCAAAACAAACATCGTATTAAGCGCGCTTATCAAATGCGCGGACCGGCCGCGAATAAGCTCCAATATATCGGGATTCTTTTTCTGCGGCAT
>JAGLIU010000018.1 GCA_023142805.1 Candidatus Omnitrophota bacterium
AGACATAGGAAAATTATAAAGTACTCCCTACGTCTTTGCGCTTTCTCCGTCATTATGAACAAACACAGTAAATGCGACAATCTTTTTCAACATACATTGTTTAACGCGTAAAACCTTTTCTCCGCGTCAGGAAACGGCGAAATAACCCTTTCCAAAACACCATGCAAAAAAGAAATACATACCCCGTAATTAGTCAAGGGAACACCCTGCGCTTTCGCCCTTTCGACCCTTGCCAGCATTTCCCTTCTGGTTATCATACAACCACCGCATTGTATAACAAGTTTATATTCTTCAAGTGTTTCAGGAAAATCCCTCCCGGCGCAATCCTCAAATAATATATCCTTACCGGTATATTTTTTAAACCACCGGGGTATTTTTACCCTGCCGATATCATCTTCTATCGGGTGATGGCTACAGCTTTCAGCTATCAATACCTTATCTCCCGAACCAAGTTCTTTTATAACCGCTAAGGAATCCACCGCCGCGGACAGATCCCCTTTTATTCTCGAGAAAAGCATAGAAAATGTCGTACACTTCACTCCCTCGGGAGTAGCGGCAACCATCTTATCTACAACCTGAGAATCGCATACAACCAGATCGGGTTTCTGTTTCAGTTTCTTGAGCGCAAGCTCATATTCAGTCTCTTTTACACTAAGTGACATCTGCCCATTATCCAGAGTATCCCGTATGGTCTGAACTTGAGGAAGTATTATCCTGCCCTTCGGAGCTTCCTTGTCTATCGGAACGATCAATACAGCGACTCCGCCCCGCGGCATAAGATCGCCTACAATTGAAGGCGGATTTAAAAAATCTAAAGGTAAAATCTCGATCATTCTTCTTTTAAAATCATGAATAGCAAAATTCTGATTCTGTTTATCCGTACAAGACGCTACAAGTACATTCCCTGAATATTGTTTTAACCTGTCGAGAAAATCATCGTCAGGACGATTGATATCCGATTTGTTAACCACAATAATGACCGGCGCGTTGTTTTTTTTCGATTCGTTAATAATACGTTCTTCATACGCGGTCCATATTCCCGCTTCAATAACCAGTACAAATATATCAGACCGTTCAAATATATTTCCTGTCTTTTTAAGACGTAATGAAGAAAGCTCCGAACGATCATCTAGCCCCGCGGTATCCAAAAAAAGAACCGGACCTATAGGAAGAAGCTCCATCGCTTTTTCTACAACATCAGTAGTCGTACCCGGTATCTCGGACGTAATGGAAACATCCTGATTAGTAATATAATTCAAAAAAGTAGACTTTCCTACATTTGT
Source organism: Candidatus Omnitrophota bacterium (assembly GCA_023142805.1). Classification (GTDB taxonomy): domain Bacteria; phylum Omnitrophota; class Gorgyraeia; order Tantalellales; family Tantalellaceae; genus JAGLIU01. The sequence continues at coordinate 1,284 of JAGLIU010000018.1, forward strand.
CCTGCCGAATATTCCTATCTGTAAACGTATTGATTTTGGTGTTTTGAACATATCCTCTCCTACATTGTTTTATTTTCCTATTCAAGAACCCGGCCCCCGCGAATACTTGAATGGTTACATTTTACTTAATGCCGACTTAATCGATACCCCCTGGATCTCCCCAAGTTTACCTGTCAAAGCCCCCATCTCATCAGTTGTGGCATTAACCACCAGAGTTATTACACAACAACTCTTCTCTTTATACGGAACACCCATTCTCGCTACAACAATATCCTCCACTTCTGAAAGCACACGATTAACTTCATTCACGCTTTTCCCTCTCTCATCTATGATCACACCGATAAACCCTACTCTTTTCCCCATTGATCCTTCCCTTCTCCTTAAAAAAAACACCCCGGTTCCGCCATCATCTCCTGCGGCAGGACCGGGGTATATTTTTTCCGTCAAAATAACTTTCCCGACCTTAAAGCTCAGGGAACTCCCCTTACCGCAGGTACTACATGTTTATTGTAACTACTATTTATTTCTTCTCTTTCTTTACGTCTATCCACTTACCTCTTTTTGTGTATTTCGTATGAAGAAGTTCGTGGCTTTTATGCCCGCACGGACCGTCTGTAAAAAATTCCTCATAAATCGTCTTTATAACAGGATTGTCGTGCGACTTTCTGATCGTCAGACTCTCGTCCTCGGCATAGATAGCCCTGGCTCTTGCCTCTCTGATCGCGGGACTCGTTGGAATAGGTTGTCCTCCCCCTCCCAAACACCCGCCGGGACAGGCCATGATCTCTATAAAATGATACTTATCAAGCTCTCCGCTTTTAAGCATTTCCATTACCTTTTTCGCGTTAGCCGTCCCGTGCGCTATCATGACATTCAATGTAACTCCATCAAGAAACGCCCAATCGCCTTTCGCTCCTTTTATTGGGATCTCCGCTGTCCGTACCCCTTCCTCTCCCCTTACCGGCGTGACTTTAAGATTCTCAAAAGGAACAGGTTCGCCTGTAATTATTTCATACGCGGTCCTTAGAGCGGCTTCCATCACGCCCCCGGTCGACCCAAAAACCAGACCCGCACCCGATCCCATCCCTATAGGATCGTCAAATTCCGAATCCGGTAAATTAGGCAGATCAATACCGCATTTTTTGATCATCCCCGCAAACTCACGAGTCGTAAGCCCATAATCAACGTCCTTGTATCCGGAATCTCTCATCTCGGGTCTTTCAAGCTCGAACTTCTTGGCGGTACACGGCATAAGTGCCACACTCACTATTTTAGACGGATCTATAGAATTTCTTGCGGCATACCAAGTCTTTATCACGGCACCAAACATCTGCTGAGGACTCTTCGCTGTCGAAAGATGATCAAGTTTCTCCGGATAATAATATTCGATAAACTTTACCCATCCGGGAGAACATGAGGTGATCTGAGGAAGCCTTACACTCGCGTCCTTGTCTATCAACGCTTTCTTGAGCCTCAGAAGAAGCTCCGTACCTTCTTCCATTATCGTAAGATCGGCCGTAAAATTAGTATCAAACACCTTATCAAAACCCATCCATTTGGCCGCGTTATTAAGCTTTTTCGTAACACTCGTACCCGCGGGCAACCCGAATTCCTCTCCTATCGCGGCCCTGGGACTCGGCGCGGTCTGCAAAATAACATGCTTATCCGGATCGTCTATCGCGTCCCAAACCTCATTCGCGGGATCTTTGGCTTTCAACGCTCCCGTAGGACACCGGTTAACACATTGTCCGCAATTAATACAAAGTACATCGTTCAGAGGAAGATCAAGATATGTTTCTATCTTCGTCTCTGATCCCCTGTTTACCGCCTCCAACACTCCGACTTCCTGCAGATCAATACATGTCCTCACGCATCTCCTGCAAAGAATACATTTATCCATGTCCCGTTCAACGGCGTAATTCGTTTGATCCTTTTCGTAACGCGGTTTATCAATATGTCCGAACTTGTAAATGGTCACTCCATATTCCGCGGCTAATGTCTGTAATTCACAGTTATTGTTCCTGGCGCAAGTATAACATTCCCCATAATGATTCTTAAGCAAAAGCTGCAATATATTCGTCCTCGCGCGCCTGACCCTATCAGTATATGTTTTCACTTTTATCGGCTCGGATATCGGATAAGAACATGACGCCTGTAAGTTCTTCTGTCCCTCAACATCCACAACACAAATCCTGCAAACCCCGGCAAGACACAGATCCTCATGATGACAAAGCGTCGGTATCTTGATGTTTATTTTCTTCGCCGCGTCGAGAATAGTCGTCCCTTTAGGAACGGTTACCTCCACGTCATTTATAACCACTTTTATCATAATTTCAGAAGCACCCGCTTCGGCTCCCTCTACCTCTTGGGATCTCTGACTTATAGGAGCCCTTGAAGTTTCTTCCGCGAAAGGTTTATTGTCCATTGAACACCGTCTCCTTTTTTATTTTGGTAGAAAGCTTATATTCATCCTTAAATTTATCCAGCACCGATACAAACGCGTTAGGAGCCGACTGGCCCAGTCCGCATTTTGACGAACACTGGAGCGTTTCACAAAGTGAAAAAAGATCCTTAAGATATCTCTCATTACACTCTTCTTTTTTTATCAGTTCTAACCCCTCTATCAGTACCGGCACACCTTCACGGCACGGCGTACACTGACCGCAGGATTCTTCATTAAAAAATTCAAGAAAATTTTTGACCATATCCAACAGGTTCCTACCGCTATTGAGTATAATAAAAGAACCTCCCGTGGGCAGATCCTCGAACGATATCTCTCTGCCGAATTCGTCTTTCCCCACACAAACACCTGAAGCCCCTCCTACCTGCACGGCCTTAGTATCCTCCGCTCCGACCATCTTAAGCACTTCTTCAACCGTCATTCCGAAAGGCACTTCATACACTCCCGGCTTTACGCAATCACCCGAAACACTTAATATTTTGGTACCCGCCGACTTTTCTGTGCCGATAGCCTTGAACCAATCAGCTCCTTTAACCAAAATATGAGGAACGACCGACATAGTTTCAACATTATTAACAACAGTAGGAAATCCCAAAAATCCGGTATTCACAGGAAACGGCGGCCTGTTCCTCGGCTCACCTCTCTGCCCTTCCATGGATTCTATAAGAGCCGTCTCTTCCCCGCAAATATAGGCCCCGGCTCCCATCTTTATCTCTATATCGAAATTAAATCCTTTTTTGCCAAGTATATCCTCACCAAGAGCCTTGTTCTCCCTCATCTCACTGATAACTCTCTCAAGCTCCTTCTTCAACCCCTTATATTCGCCTCTCAAATAAACATACCCTCTATCGGCACCGATCACATACCCGGCGATAACCATGCCTTCCAGCATAAGTAAAGGATATTCCGACAACAGAACTCTGTCCTTGAAAGTTCCCGGCTCGCCTTCATCGGCGTTACATACAACATATTTATGTTCATCACTATCAGAAGCCGCAAAACCCCATTTCAATCCGGTAGGAAACCCCGCGCCGCCTCTTCCTTTCAGATTAGATGACTTTATTACCTCTAACACCGCCTCTCCGCTCATCTCCAAAGCTTTCCTGAGTCCGGTTAAAGGCTTTATTTCGCTGAAAATCACAGGACCTTCTCTTTTCGACATAATATCTGTCTCCCTTATTTTATTGATCGTTAATAACCCACTACTGTCTTTGCAAAAACACCATCGCCGTCTTTGCGATAGCATGAAACGCTTAAAACAATCTCAAGAACAATGAACGTTTCATTTTGCGAAAGGATTTTATCATTATTTCAATCTGTCCAAGATCTTATCAACATCTCCGATTTCCACCGGCCCTACCAGTTCGTCGTTCACAAGTACCGCGGGAGCTTTATCGCACATACCTATACAGCTTGTCTTCTCCAGCGTAAAATTCCCGTCATCGGTAGTCTCCCCGCATTTGATCCCGAGCTTTTTCTCAAAAACCTCTACTATCCCTTCACTTCCCTTCATCTCGCAAGGCATACAACTACTTACACGAATAACATTCCTGCCCTTTTTTTCAATGGTAAGAAAAGAATAAAACGTGACTACAGAATAAACTTCTACCGGATGTATCTTAAATTTATCGGCAGTCTTCTGCATATTCTCGTCCGAGATAAACCCTTCCTTTTCCTGGATCTCCTGAAGCTCTTCAAGCAAATACGACCTGATATCATCGCACACGACCACTTCTTTTCCGTCTTTTTTGACTACCTTTTTCATTGAACAAAATTTTCCCATTTTCCCCGCCTTTTCTTAACGATCTTTATTTTCCATGTGAACCCAAATCATCCTCAAAACGTTTCATTCCATACGCTCGACAATAAAGAGACAAAAATTCTATCGTAAAATCTATATTTTTCACAAACACCCCTTCAGGCACTTCCAACATCATCGGTGAAAAATTTATTATGGCTTTCAACCCGGACCGCACGATAATATCCCGTACTTCCTGGATACCATCCTCGGACACAGCCACTATACCGAGATGAACACGTTTCTTTTTCACGACCATCGGAGCTTCCCGGACAGAAAAGATCTTCACCCCATTAAAAGTCCGTCCGATCTTCTTCTTGTCCTTGTCAAACCCGGCAACTATCTTAAGCCTGTCTTTTCTGAACCCGGGATATTTCAATACCGCCTGCCCCAGATTCCCGACTCCGAAAAGCACGACACGTATTACCCCAACATTCAATACGTGATCTTCCAACACCCTCTTAAGCTCGGCAGCGTCATATCCAACTCCGGGAGTCCCAACTTTTCTAAAATTGGAAATATCCTTTCGAACGCTAACATCCGAAAGTCCGGTCAACCGCGCGAGATCTTTTGAAGATACAACCT
>JAGLIU010000180.1 GCA_023142805.1 Candidatus Omnitrophota bacterium
AATAAAAAACACGTTATATACCAATGAGAAACAGAAACAATTAAATAAGTTATCAAATAATTTTGTTTTAATAAAATCCTTATTTGCTTTCTCTCTAACTAAAGAGGAGTATAGATATTACAGGGAAAACGAAAGAGATTTTGAGATACAAAAAATATTAACATTTATAGAAAAAGAAACCCCCGTATATGGCATATCGGTAATCCCTGATAAGAGTGTTGAAAACCTTGATGATTACAGGGAAAGAACGATTTCCTTCTATGAAGGGGGTATAAAACGAGATAACGCTTTTATTAATAATTTGAAATTTAATGGGTCCACAGAATCAGGAAATGAAAAAGAGGGAGCGGCGATATTAGTTACCGGGGGGTTTCACACCGAAAACCTATGTGAATTATTTAGGGGAAATAATATATCATATATCTCGATCATTCCAAATTTTAAAAATCCCGAAGGATATGAAAGTCCTTATTTTAGGTTATTAGATGGGAGAGAAGCGGAAATACAGCGAAAGCTTTATCCCATATTTGCCGCGCAATACCAAATACAAATTGCCTCTATGCTATCAAATGTAATTGCTTCGGAAGTATGGGGTAAAGCGAATATAGATAGCTTTAGAGCGGCAGTACTTGTTCAGGAACAAATAGCTAAAGGACGTGATATATTCGATATAAAAAAAGACGGGGAAAATGTAATTTTTTATATGAGTGACGGAACAAGCGAATTATTGTCAATAAGAGTTCTCTTAGATGCGGTTCATCAGAGAGATATTGACGGGCAGATGGAAATATTGCCGGAGGAAAATTTTAAGGATATAGAAAATATAAATGATATCTTAGATGAAATTAAAGGCTTTTTAGGATCTATTGGAGCTGATCAAAAAATCTTAGATAGTGTGGATGCGTTAAAGGGCAACAACATAGATGGGGGTGCTTTGGTGAGAACCGTTGAAGGTATTACTTTTCGTGGACATGCTGGAGGCCAAGGTATCAGGATAAATGCTGATCTTAAAGAAAAAGCAATGAAGACAACCATAATTCATGAAATTATTGCAGGTTTATATGGGGATCATTTTTTAGCGGGAAGAGTGGAAATAGCATATTTAGCAGACAATACGAATCAAAAAATACTAGCGGAAGAAACTTTCTTGTCTAACGCAATATGGAATATGACGCCGGATGAAAGACTTATGGTTGATAGAGATTTCTCTGCGAGAGATGCTTCTCAAAGAAATAAAATAGTAGCTGTTTTAAGGCAACATCTTGATGAAATCTTTAGTCAAGATAGTTTGAGGAATACTTTTCATACAATGGCGTATTGGGAAGATGTGTTTCGAAAAGCTGGAGCTTTAGAATTGTTTAATGAGGCACAACCCATAATCAGGGAATTAATAAAATCCGGGAGAACAGTTTATAATTCGGGGAATTGGCATACAGGTAAGGATTTAATAAAACCAATGATTTCGAAATTAGGTGAATTTTCTGAAGAGGGGAAAACAATAGCTTTAGAAAGAGCAGAGAAAGTTTCAATTACTACTAGAAGAGCCAGGGGGCAATCCCAAGATCCAAAGTCAGCTTTGCGGGATATTATGGGTGAGATCATAACACAAAAACAAAGAACAAATTCGGTATTTTTACCAATTATTAGAATCCAAAATGGTTTGATCACAGGATTAATATACGACAGAAACGCTGTAAGAGCGTTTGAAGAGACACTTTCATCTTTGGGATTAAAGCCTGCTCTAGGTTCTGTAGTTGCTGCAGAATTTGAAGAAGCAGTTGAAGCTTTTCCCCAAAGAATAGTTGTTGATAATGCTGCGAGTGTGGATAGATTTTTACGATATCTTGCTGAAAGATATGGGGTCGGAGAACAAGAGGAAGCATCAGAGGAAGCACCAGAGAAAGCAGAAGATGTGACTATAACAGAAATAAATCAAATAATAGAGAGAATTAGGAGTCAAGCGCCTGATCCCAATGCTGTAGAAAGAACAATCCGGGATGTGGTGGAACCCTGGTTACTTAGAATGTCTCAGGAAGAAGCCGGAAGAATGTTATTTGAATTAAATGAGAAATGTTTAATTTCATTGGGTTATGTTATTCAAATAAGTCCAGTAGGAAGGCGGGATGAAAAATGGATAGTTTTATATAAGGCATATAAGATCGAAGAAATTGATATTCAAGGAGAATCTGTTGATGTTTTATACTTAAGACAAGTAACAAGGTTTTCAGACGGAATTTTACGTGGCAATCCTGGTTGGAGTGATTTTAAGCAGAAATATGTCGCTGTGTTTACTGAATCAATAGAACAAGAAGTTGATAAGGTAATTATGCCTGCGCTTCGAAATGGAGAGTTGCCGTTTAAAGGTATAAGACGAAGTTCAGAATATGCTAATATTCAGCAATTAGCTGAAATATCGTTGCAACTTCTTCAAAAGGAATTTTCAGGCAAATCAAGACAAGAAATAATTGAACTAATTGAAGAGTCTACAAAAAGACATGAGGTGAGACATAAACGTAATGAGATTACTAAAAATAGGGAGTGGGGAGATAGCATTAATGGCTTGGACGAGGAAACGTCGGCTGAGCTAGACGCTTTAAGAGTAGCGCCGTATTATAACATCTTTCAGCTTATTCAATTAAGCTTAAGCCAACAGTCATATAAATTGCCGTTTAATGTATTTGGATTTTTAGGCAAGGAAATTGGCAGCCCATTTATTCCTAGAGGTCGAGATCTTGGTGGTTTAATAAACTGGCTAGTCGGCAAGAAAGGGATAGGTGGTTTTTTTGCAAAACAAGGAGTTATAGATTTAACCAGATCTGATTTGGAGAGAAAAGCAATTGCGGCATCCGAAAGATTTGAAAGAGATGTGAATATAGCCGATATTGGTTTAGACGCGGTAGAGCATAGAGTTGTTAATGAGGTAGTAAGAAAAGCGGCTATCGAAGGTCGGTTAGAAGATAGAGGTGAGGTTAACGGTAAACGCATAATTGTGATAAAAGGGATAGATTTTCTTGTTGCTAATCAGCGTGGACACGCTGGTGTAGAAAGAAATGTAGTATATATCGCGGAAGGAGCATTTAATGATACTCTAGTGTTGCATGAAGCCATAGAATTACAGAAGTGGCAAGAAAAGGCGCTTGAATTAGCTGGTGTTGATGTAATAACTGATTGGAATAGTTTAACTAATAGACAAAGGAGAGAATATAAACAATTATTGCGACAATGGATCCGGGATAACATTTTTGAAGCGCGCAAACTGGAAGAACGTTATCATAAAGAAGCCAATTTGAGCGCTAATGTTGAAGCTGGCGAGGTGGTAGAGGATAGTTATGTTGAAGATTCTTTAAGTGAAATTAAAGATCCGATAGAAACAAGAAAAACAGCAGTTGAAAAATTATTAAGCTCGATTCAAGGGAAAAGTATGATTGTTAAAACTATAGCAGGTATTCCTTCCAGTGAAGAAGCACCGGAATTTGTTACAACAGTTTTTTCAACTATTGGAGATGTAAATAGAGACTTAGCTAAGAGCGGATTTGGAATAGTAAAATCAACAGCTTATTCGCAAGAGGGGGATAAGAAACAAATAGTAACGTTTGCTTTATATGCAAATAATCCTCAAGCTACTCAAGAAAACATAAAAAAAGCAGTAGATATCGCGAATAGACTCTTTCGGGATCAATTAGAACCGGGACAAGACGGACATATAGTTTTGTTTGCCCCGCAAATGGATCAAGGGAGAGGGCCACAGGTGGCTCTTAATGTACAGGAAAATTACAAAACAGAAAATAATATTACTGTTGTTCCGGATGCCTATACTGATTATAATTTAGGCGAAAAGCAGTATCCCGATATTCAGGCCAGGGGAGCATTGGCGCGTCATATTGCTTTTGGAAGAATATGTGAAAGGAATAACAATATTGTTGGAAGAGATATTGCCTTAGAAGCTATAAAGGAGTTTTTAATGAGAGAATCTGGTAATGAGAATTTAGATGCGATAAAAACAATTGAAGATCTTTTAAAAGTAGAGAACACTCTAAGAATTAGGGCAATAGATTATCAGGAAATCGTTCAATGGGCAGAATCGCAAAAAGCTGTTGATACGTCACTGTAATTTCGGGAGAACTCCAGGCCTCGAAATTAGAAATAACGAATGCTGCGGAATTAATTCTAAAGTTTAGGGTTGATCTCTCAAGCTTTGAAAAAATATACTCCAGTGAATTATTTTAGGATGGATTTAGCTGTTTTTATGAACAAGGCGACATTTTTAAGCACTGCCTCGGCGCCTTTTTTTGAAAATTCTCCATGATAATCCGCATTCTCGCGGCGTATTTATATTTTTTGTTTTTAAATCTATCAATAGCTTCATCAAGATCATCAATTGCTTGAGTAAGCTTCTTCTTAATAAGCTTTTTCCCTTGAGGAAATTTTAGTATTCTTCTTTTATCTAAAGCTTTCTGAAATTCGGTATTCATTTTTCCTCAAATAGTAGGATGCCTTTAGTAATTTTTTTATGAAAGACAGAGTTTTCTTTTTTTAATTTAGCTAGATTTTGGGGAGTATTAATAACATACTGTATTTTCGCTCTTAAATGGCTTTTGTATATTATCTTCTGAACTTTTTCAGGTTCACGTGTAAGAACAAATAGGTCTATGTCACTATCAATGTTGTTTTGACCAAGAGAAGCGCTGCCGTACAAGACTATTTTTATAGATATGCCACAAAGTTTATCTACCAAAGGCTTAAGGATTATAATGTTTTGTGTGATTTTTAATTGTTTAATAAATGAGTTGCGAGGATCAACGTGGTAGAAATACATCCGGCCCTTCTTTTCCCGAAGAACTAATCCTGTTTTGAGCAAGTTACGCAGAGCAATATTAACAGCAGCTTTACTTATTTTGGAGAGTCGAGAAACCTCTCTGTCATAATACTTTTCATCGGGATGTTTTAAAAGGAACGCTAAAACTTTTTGGGTAGTTGTATTGTATATTATTCCGTCGAGCATAAGTTCTCCCTTATTTTCTAAGATACTAAAATATTAGACACAAATCTATTATATTAGTATCCAACAGAAAGTCAAGGGTTTAAGATATATTTAAATAAGGTAGTGAGGTGTAACTGAGTTTTAGGGTAAATACTCCGTGTGCTCAAATTGTGTCAAAAGGCCACATTTTTAAAATGTAGGGCGAGTCTTGACTATATAGGTGTAATATGTTACACTTATCGGTGTAAAAGGAGACATGTTATGATATCAATGAGATCTAAGATAGCAAAAGTACTTTTGAATTATTTTTTTCTCAATCCCGAAGAAAGTCTTTTTGTGAATGAAATATCACGAAAAATGGATCTGGATAAGAGGAATCTTGTAAAAAAACTTAAAGAATTTGAAGATGAAGGAATTCTGGCAAGTGAGACCAGAGGAAATCAAAAAATATACTCAATAAATCGCCTGTACCCGTTGTATGAAGAATATAGAAAAATAGTTTTTAAAACAATAGGTATTGAAAATAGGTTAAAGAGCATAATTAAACAGGTGAAAGGTATCGAGAAAGTTTATCTGTTCGGGTCATACGCTAAAGACACAATGGAGGTACATAGCGATATAGATCTTTTAGTAATTGGGGATCATAAGATCATGGAGTTGCAAAAAGAGATCAGTAAATTGCAGAAAGAAATTGGCAGGGAAATCAATGTTGTAAATATGGATAAAAAGGAATTTGAAAAAAGAAAAACAGAAAAAGATCCTTTTATTGAAACCGTATTCAAAGAAAAAAACATTGAGGTAATTTAATGAAGTTTGACGATAAATATTTTGCAAAGTTCAACTTTACATTATTATTGGATCCCGGATATCCTGTCTTCGTCAGGATTCCGGGATGACGATGTTTTTTCTCTGTTCTCGTCAGGATTCTGATACGGCGGGGACACCTTACCCATTCGGTATTATAGAAGGTGTCCCCGGATTTTTATTTTTATCGTGAAGCGACGAGAGTTCCTCCGCCCGCAAAAGATACGATGAGGAGATTTCTGGAGAAAGGATTTCTCCAGAAAAAGACGAAGAAGTATCCTGCAATTGGATAAATCCAATTGCAGAGCAAAAAAAGCC
>JAGLIU010000181.1 GCA_023142805.1 Candidatus Omnitrophota bacterium
AACAAAGATGGTTCGGCGAACGCTATCGAAGGACACTCTATGGCGTTAGCTTCTCTTGGCGCGTTGATACTTTGGTTCGCGTGGTTTGGATTTAATCCGGGATCTACTTTAAGTGTTGGAAATGGCAGCTTGATGGCAAAGGTCGCGATGAACACTAATCTTGCGGCGGCGGCAGGTGGTCTTACCGCTATGTTCTTTGCCTGGAAGAAATGTGGGAAACCGGATCTTTCAATGACAATGAACGGGGCTTTAGCCGGTCTTGTGGCGGTCACGGCACCTTGTGCTTATGTGCTTCCGCATGAAGCTTTGATAATAGGACTTATCGGAGGTATAATAGTGGTTCTGGGTACGCTTTTTCTAGATAAGGTTCATGTTGATGATCCGGTCGGTGCGGTACCGGTGCATATGATGAATGGTATATGGGGGACTTTGGCGGTAGGTCTTTTCGGACATAAGGCCTTGGGTCTCGCGAGAGATGGCTTGTTCCACGGAGGAGGTTTTACTCAGCTAGGCGTTCAGGCTCTTGGTGTGACAGCGGTTGTTGCTTTTGTTTTCGCGGCAATGACAATAGTTTTCAAGGCTATAGACGCGACCGTCGGACTAAGAGTATCCAGAGACGAAGAATTGAAAGGGCTTGATATAACCGAGCACGGGATGGAAGCATATTCGGGGTTCCAGATATTTACAACAGAGTAGCTGTATGATGATTTAAAGCTGTTGATGTAAATAACTTGTGAACCGGGAAAAATAACAGGAGGAAAAAATGAAACTTATAATAGCGATGATACAACCTCACAAATTACCCGATGTAAAAAAAGCGCTTTATGACGCTGGAGTTTACAAGATGACTGTTACCAACGCGCTTGGTTGTGGACAGCAAAAAGGGTATACAGAGACATATAGAGGTGTTGTTCACGAAGTGAATCTTCTTAAAAAAGTACGTTTGGAAATAGCTGTTAGTAAGGATTTTGTTCAGCCCACCGTAGAGGCTATAATGAGAGGCGCGAGGACGGGAAAGATCGGAGATGGAAAAATATTCGTACTCGGTTTGTCTGAGTGTATTCGCATCAGGACGGGAGAAAAAGGGAATGAAGCTATTGGGTAAGGTTGATGTTTCAAAGTGGGTCTCAAAAAGCATATTGAGTTATCTTTAAATATAGTCGATGTTTATGACATAACCGCGGCCGGACTTAAAATTATGTCCGATATTTTATCGCGGCAGGTGGTATGTTCCTGTGAGCAAAAAAGAGAAATTGTGAGAACAAACAGAAGAAAATAAACATTTTTTGAGTCATAATTGTGTTATCTTTTGACCAAAACAATGTGGGGGAAGAGATATTATGGTATTTGGTTTACGTACTCTATATCATGGGAAAGATCGTAAAAAAAACAAGTTAGTGACAAAAACAAACAATTAGTATACAATAAAACCAGTAGATAAGAGCGTGCGGTTAACATTAAGTTAGGGAATCGTCAACCACGAGGGTGAGAGATCTGAACCTCGTGGTTTTTTTGTCTTTGTTATACTTAAACTATTGTTATAAAAATTGTAAAGGAAGTTGGGAAAATATGTCAAATAAAAAGAGAAGAAAAAATTTAAGAAATATCGCTATCATCGCGCATGTTGATCATGGCAAAACTACGCTTGTTGACGCGTTGCTAAAATATACCGGCGCGTATGACTTTAAAGAAGGGGAAACCGCGATCATGGACTCGAATCCTCTCGAGAAAGAAAGAGGTATAACCATACTTTCTAAAAACGCTTCACTTGAATATAAGGGGGTGTGTTTTAACATAGTTGACACACCGGGACATGCTGACTTTGGTAGTGAGGTGGAACGTATACTTGAAATGGTAGACGGAGTGCTTCTTTTGGTTGACGCTTTTGAAGGACCGATGCCTCAGACAAAATTTGTTTTAAAAAAATCACTAGAGTTACATCTGAAACCTATACTTGTAGTTAATAAGCTGGATCGTCCGAACGCGCGTCCCGATGAAGTTGCCGATATGACTTTTGATCTTTTCTGCGAATTAAACGCGACAGAAGAACAACTTGATTTTCCTATCGTATACGCTTCAGGTAAGGATGGGTATGCTACACTTGATCTTGATGAACCGAGAGAGTCGGTAAAACCGCTTCTGGAAACTATGCTTCACAGAGTGTTACCGCCGATCGCTGATCCTGAAATGCCTTTTCAGATGCTTGTGACAATGCTTGATTATGATTCGTATGTAGGGCTTATAGTCGTTGGACGTATATTTCACGGATCGGTTAAAGTAGGTGACCCTATCGCGGTCGTAAAACGTAACGGGAAGGTTGAAAGGTCTAAAGTAACAAAGATAATGAAGCGCAGGGGCTTGGTTCGTGTAGAAACGGACGCGGCGGTCGCGGGTGATATAGTTTCAATCGCGGGAGCTGAAAACGCGCAAGTAGGCGAAACGCTGGCTTGTATCAATGACCCAAAGGGTCTTCCGACAATAAAGATCGATGAACCGACGATCTCCATGAATTTTTCTCATAATACCAGTCCGCTTGCGGGTAAGGATGGGGGTAGATTTTTGACATCGAGACATATTCGCGAGAGGTTAACACATGAAGCGAGGATAAACGTAGGTATAAAAGTTGAAGAGGTAGCGGGAGGTGAGCGTTTTAAAGTGTCGGGACGCGGAGAATTGCATTTGGCGATCCTGATAGAGACAATGCGTCGCGAAGGATACGAAATGGAAGTATCTCGTCCGCAGGTAATTTTAAAAAAATTAAGTAAACAAGTGCTTGAACCTGTTGAGGAGGTAGTGGTTGAAGTGGAATCCGAATATCAGGGTGCTGTTATGCAGGCTCTTGGCAAGCGTAAAGCGGAGACCAGAAATATAGAGACAACTTCAGCCGGTGCTATAAGAATGGATTTTATTATCGCTTCCAGAGCGTTGATCGGGTTTAGGAGCGAGTTTATGGTTATGACGCGCGGTAGCGGGGTTATGTATCAGAATTTTTTAGAATATCAGACGTATAAGGGAGATATGCCCGCGAGACAAAGGGGAGTACTTGTTTCTCAGTCCGGCGGTGAGGCGATCGCTTACGCGCTTTTTAATTTACAGGCGCGTGGAGAAATATTTGTTAGTCCCGGAGATGATCTTTATGAGGGTATGGTCTTAGGCGTAAACAATAAAGGGGTTGATCTTGTTGTTAACGCGATGAAAGGTAAAAAACTCACTAATATGCGCGCGTCCGGATCTGACGATGCTATCCAGCTTATTCCTCCCAGAGAAAAGACGCTGGAGTTCGCACTTGAGTTTATTGAGGATGATGAATTGGTTGAGATAACTTCTCATAATATTCGGATCAGAAAGAGCCATTTGAGTGAGCATGACCGTAAATTGATAAATAAAAGAAAATAAATAAGAATGTGGTGAATAAAATAGGTTTCAAGCATAGTTTGAAGCCGATAAACTATATCGGAGAAAAAATGAAGTGTGACAATAATGTGATCAAAGAATCGGGAAAAAAAGTATCTTTTGACGGATTGGGTATCGCCCCTAAAATAATTGAAGTGTTAGATCGTTTGAAGTTCATTCAACCGACCCCGATCCAACATAAAGCTATTCCCCTCGCGATAGAGGGTACTGATATTATCGGGGTGGCTCAAACCGGTACAGGAAAGACCCTGGCTTTTGCTATACCTGTTATTCAGCGTCTTTCCCGCGATAATAAGGGGCAGTGTCTGGTGCTTGTTCCTACCAGGGAGTTGGCCATACAGGTAAATGAGACCTTTCTCAAGATAGCGCCCCTATTTGATATAAAGACCGTGGTTATTATCGGAGGAGTTCCAATACGATCCCAGCTAAATGCCTTAAAAAAGAAGCCGCGTGTTATTATCGCTACGCCCGGTCGGCTTATTGATCATATGAACCAGAGAACATTGCGTTTGAATGAAGTAGCTATTCTTATTTTGGATGAAGCTGATAGAATGCTGGATATGGGATTCAAACCGGATATTGAACGTATTCTAAAATTTGTTCCCAAAAAAAGTCAAACTATGCTTTTTTCGGCGACGATACCGGGAGAAGTTGTATCAATAGGAACCACACATATGAAGTTTCCCGTACATGTCGAAGTCGCGCCGTCAGGAACCGCCGCGGAACGTATTATTCAAGAATTATTCATAGTAAAAAGAGAAGCCAAGAAGAAACTATTGTCTAAATTGCTTAATCAGTATCGTGGTTCGGTGTTGCTTTTTTCACGTACAAAAAGAGGGGCAAGTAAGATCAAACGCTTAATTACAGAAATGGGGCATAACGCGGCGGAGATACATTCGGATCGAACTCTTAAACAACGAAAGGGAGCGCTTGAGGGTTTTAAGACAGGAAAGTACAGGATACTTGTCGCGACTGATATAGCGGCCAGGGGTATAGATGTTGTTGGTATAGAAACGGTTATAAATTACGATCTTCCGGACGATTCTGAGAACTACGTACACAGGATCGGACGCACAGGCCGGGCTGGACATGAAGGGCGGGCTATTTCGTTCGCTACCCCGGAGCAGGGTAAGGATATACGTAATATCGAAAAGCTTATAAAGACGGCTTTGCCGGTATCAGAGCATTCTGAGTTTGCTCGTGAGGCGCTTATAACTCGGACGGTATCTCGGAGCAAGACTCAGGGGAAAGCAAAGAAGAGAAGCAAAAGCAGTTCGGTTCGCAAACGTAGATGATATAACGGACGTTTTCGTTTAAATGTAAGTGTTTAAAATATATCGAACTATTTTTAAAACATCAGAAAACGATCTGATCTTTAACACTGATATAATATAGACAGCAGTAGTATAAAAACTTATTTGCCATTTTGATGTTATTTTTAATCTCAAAGATCTAAAAAAATATTTGGTAAACTGTTTTCTGTTTATATTGTAAAGGTTGGGATTTTGTATTATAATAGTGCCTTAAAGTGGAGAGAGATTTTTTGAATCTTGTGAAGAATTCGTAGATATTACCCCGGGGACAGAGGCATTTCACGCCTTTTTTTTATTTGATCAGCTATTACTCAAAAAAGTTTAATAAATAAGTTGGTACAGTGTCATAATACCGGTGATACTAAAGGAAGAATAATGAAAAAGAAAATTGATCCATTGATCATTGGAGATCTTTGTATAGAAGTACCCATTATCCAGGGAGGTATGGGTGTAAGAATATCTACTTCTCAATTAGCGGCGGCGGTCGCGAATTGTGGCGCGGCGGGAACTATTGCCAGCGTAGGATTGGCGCCTGATACGGCAGAAAACAGGGCGGATGTTCCTAAATCTTGCAGAGAACATTTGCAAAAAGAAATAAGAAGGGCAAGGGAGTTGTCTGACAGGGCTGTTGGTGTAAATATAATGGTAGCTTTAAGTAATTATGAGGATATGGTAAGAACCACCGTAAAAGAAGACGCGGATTATATTATTTCGGGAGCAGGATTACCTATAAGCTTACCGGAATTCGCGGAAGGTTCATCAATAAAATTGATCCCGATAGTCGCTTCAGCAAGAGGGGCTCAACTTTTGTTGAAAACGTGGAAGAGACGGTACAATAGGTTTCCGGACGCACTTGTGGTTGAAGGGCCGTTAGCAGGGGGACATGTAGCGGGTTATAGTTTAGAAAAATTGCAATCTCTTAAAAATGAGATGAACGTGGAACCGTTGCTTGAGATTTCGGTGAGAGATATTCTGAAACTGGTCGCGGAATACGAAAAAGATTATGGAATAAGTATTCCCGTTATTCCCGCGGGCGGGATCTTTGACGGAAAAGACGTCGCGAAATTTTTAAAAATGGGCGCAAAAGGAGTACAGATCGGTACCAGGTTTGTAGCAACCTTTGAGTGTTCAGCGGCAGATGAATTTAAACAGATGTATGTTAACGCGAATGAAGATGATATTGTTTTTATCCAAAGTCCGGTGGGGATGCCGGCAAGAACAATAAGAACAAAATTTCTTGATGAAATATTGCGCGGAGAAAGAAAAGGATTTACCTGTAATTATCAATGCCTTAGAACTTGTAATCCTGCCACTGTTCAATACTGTATTGCCAAAGCTTTGATCGACGCTGTTGAAGGGGACATTGATAACGCGGTAGTCTTTGCCGGAACTAATGTTTCAAAAGTGAAGAAAATTGTATCTGTGAAAGAGTTGATAGACGAAATAGTTACAGATACAGTAGAAGAGCTTAATAAAGAATAAAAAGCTCTATCTTTTGGATCCTTTCATATGTAACGATTGTTCGAAATGGGGTTAGATTTACCCTGGTCCCATAAAATTGAAAGACAAAAAGCCAATATATATGCTAATAGGGATTAAATAGTGTGCCGAAAGTGCTGGATTTGACAGCATTTAGAGAAAAGAACAATGACGTTTTTTTTATCATGGGGAGTAGAACGTTTTTTTTGTTTGTAAGAAATATGGCGGGTTTAAGTGAACCATTTGTTTGAGGGGTGAAAGAATGTATAAAATACTTAGAAAAGAACAACTTACCGCGGAAATATGTCTTATTGAATTTGAAGCGCGAGATATGTTATAGGCTGTTTTCCCCGGGCAATTTGTTGTGATGAGGATTAATGAGGAAGGGGAAAGGTTTCCTCTTACTATGTATGATTGGGATGCTGAAAAGGGTACAGCTACGGTAGTTTGTCAGGCTATAGGTGTGAGTACTAAAAAGCTGTGCGCTTTGAATGAGGGAGATTCGATACTGGATGTGGTAGGTCCTTTGGGGCACGCTACGAACACGGAAGATATTGGAAAGGTTATATGCGTAGGAGGAGGCGTCGGTACCGCGGAGGCGTATCCCATAGCGAAAGGTTTGCGGAAAAACGGTAATGATGTTACTGTGATCATAGGGGCCAGGAATAAAGATCTGGTTATTTGTGAAGAGAGTTTGCGTAAGTTTTGTGACAAGGTTTATGTGACCACAGATGACGGTACGTATGGACAGAAAGGTTTTGTAACAGATGTTTTGGAGAAACTTATAGAGAAAGATACTCCTGATCTTGTTTTCGCTATAGGCCCCGCGATAATGATGAAGATGGTATCAGAGATGACCAGAAAAAAACATATAAAAACGTTAGTTTCACTAAATTCGATCATGATAGATGGAACCGGTATGTGCGGTGGATGCAGAGTTCAGTATGACGGGGAGGTTAAGTTTGCTTGTGTGGACGGGCCCGAATTTGACGGGCATAAAGTGGATTTTGACGATCTTACGCGGAGAGGGAAGAGATATAGTGATAAGGAAAAGAAGGCGCTTGAACATTACGAAGAGAAGTGTCGAATGGGATTGGAAAAATGAGAGAACAGGACCCCAAACAGAGAATAAAGAATTTTAATGAAGTGCCATATGGGTATAACAAAGAAGAAGCTATGGCTGAAGCCGCAAGATGTCTTCAATGCAAGACACAGCCGTGTGTGCAAGGGTGCCCGGTAGAAATAGATATTCCCGGGTTTATTCTGGCGATAAAAGAAGAAAGGTTTTCCGACTCGATAAAGATCGTAAAAGCGACGAATAATCTACCGGCTGTATGCGGCAGAGTATGTCCCCAAGAAGACCAGTGCGAGAAAGTATGTGTTCTTGAAAAGGCCGGGAAACCTATCAATATAGGGGCTCTTGAACGGTTTATATCGGATTGGGAAAGAGAGAACAGGTCTGAGGTGAATAAGGAAAATATCGCTGCCGGCGAAGCCGCCGCAAAAGTCGCGGTTATAGGTGCCGGTCCGGCGGGTCTTACATGTGCTTCTGATTTGAACAAAATGGGGTATAAAGTAACGATTTTCGAAGCTTTACATAAACCCGGAGGAGTTCTCGCGTACGGCATTCCTGAATTCAGGCTTCCTAAAAATATAGTTACGGATGAAGTCGATGAGATAGAGGCGTCAGGTGTTGAGCTGAAAAACAACTATATAATAGGTAAGATAAAGAAGATTGAAGACCTGAGAGAAGACGGATATAAAGCGTTTTTCATCGCTTCAGGCGCGGGGTTACCGTATTTTATGAATATACCGGGAGAGAACCTTAACGGAGTATATTCAGCTAATGAATTTCTCACACGAGTTAACCTTATGAAAGCATATCTATTTCCCCGGTATGATACACCCATAAACGTGGGGAAAAAAGTTGCTGTGGTTGGTGCCGGTAATGTGGCGATGGATTCAGCCAGATCAGCTTTGCGATTGGGCGCTGAGAAAGTAAGCATAGTTTACAGGCGTACCGAACAGGAAATGCCGGCCAGGATAGACGAGATACATCACGCGCAAGAAGAAGGTATAGAGTTTCATCTTTTAACGAGTCCTGTTCAGATCTCGGGAGATGAAACCGGGGAAGTTACAAAGCTTGTGTGTTTAAAGAACAAACTTGGCGAGCCCGATTCAAGCGGGAGAAGACGTCCGATCTCGATCGAGGGTTCTGAATTTGAAATGGAAATGGATACGGTTATAATAGCTATCGGAAATGGGCCGAATCCGGTACTTTTAGAGACAATAGACGGTTTAAAATTGAACAAATGGGGAAATATAGAAGCAAATGAAGAAAACTGTGAGACAAGTATTGAGGATATATTTGCCGGTGGTGATATCGTGACAGGAGCCGCGACTGTTATAGCCGCGATGGGGGCGGGAAAACACGCGGCTAGGTCGATTGATAAGTTTCTTAAAAGTTAAAAAGTTTAAAAATTCAAAGGTCCAAAATCTAAGCGTAATTTAAATTTTTTAACCAAAAATAGAAAATGAGAGAAAGAAGCGTATATTGGAAAAATGGAGATTGAAACAAAATTTTTTTGGAATTTAAAATTATTTAATAATTCTATTGACAAACACGGGAAATAGTTTATAATTCCATATTGAAGTGGTAAACAGGGAGTAGAAGTTTCAAGCCATAGTTTTAGATATGTATCATTTTGTGGCGCCTGTTTACTGTAATTTTATCGTTACAAGGAGGTAGAGGTAATGGCAACAGGAATAGTAAAATGGTTTAATGACTCAAAAGGTTATGGGTTTATTACACCGGATGATGGCAGTAAAGATTGTTTTGTTCACCACAATGCGGTACAGGGTGAAGGGTTCAAGTCTTTAGGCGAAGGACAAAAAGTCCAATTTGACGTTGAAGAAGGCGCCAAAGGCCCTCAGGCTGTAAACGTAATGAAGATATAAAACGCAATCCGAAAAAAAAGGCCTGACAAGAGATTGTCAGGCCTTTTTTTTTAACAGAGAAGACAATGTATGTAGTTCATATTTTTTGTTCTAGTATTTTGTTATTGTGTTCATTTTTCAGGACACAATTCCCTCAAGTAATTGAAATTCGGCATATTCCCAAAATGATAATGTAACAGATCGTGTGTATTTTCAAAAGTACCATTGTGTCTTTGGTCGGCAGAAAAAGGCTAGAGGCAAAAAGATAGGAAGGCCCTCAACACTGTCATTCCGAGCGAAGTGACGAGCGGTAGCGAGGAACAAAGTCGAGGAATCTGGAGTACTTAAGATCTCTCGATTCGTTCGTCGTTTCACTCCTCATTCACTCGAGATGACAAGGAAGTAAAAAGGCTAAGGGCTAAAGGCTAGGGGCTAAAGGATTAAGGGCCGAAAGTTGGAAGGCCAGAGGCAAAATGATAGGAAGGCCCTCAATACTGTTATTTTGAACGGAGCCATGGTTCATAGTTCAACGTAGGGGAAAAATATTGTTTTCGGTTGTGGGGTATGACAAAAGAGATCCTTTTGATCCTTATTTCATTAGATCCCGGATATCCTGTCTTCGCCAGGATTCCGGGATGACGAGAGAGGGGAAAGTAGCCGCCAGGATTCCGGGATGACGAAAGAGGGGAAGTAATCGTTGGGATTTCGGGATGACGAAAGAGGGCGGGACACTACTTCTAAGAGCGCGTTATTTACAATCAAAGTACTAAGCGCTACAATATAATATAACAATATGAGTATAGAGAGGAAAAAAATGATCGTAGTTATTGGCGGCGGGCCCGCCGGGATGATGGCGGCAATAGGTGCCGCTTCTGGTCAAAATGAAGTGACTCTTATTGAAAAAAATAAGCATCTTGGGAGAAAACTTCTTTTAACAGGCGGCGGTCGCTGCAACCTTACAAATATATGTGAACCGGAGGATTTAATTTATCACTTTTCTAAAACAGGAAGTTTTTTGAGGGACGCGATAAAAACTTTTGATAATAAAAGCCTTATATCCTTTTTTGCCAAGAGAGGGTTAAAGATCAAGGTAGAAGAAAACGGAAGGGTTTTTCCTGTAACAGATAAAGCTTCGAGTGTTCTGGATCTACTTGAAGATGAAATAAAGAAACTCAAAATAAAGGTTTTGTGTAATACGAGCGTTAAGCGGGTAATGGTAACCAAAAGTGTTGTTAAAAGTATTTTATGTGAGAACGGGACCATTTTTCAAGCGGATAAAGTTATTTTCGCTACCGGTGGGCTTTCTTATCAGGCAACGGGTTCAACCGGTGATGGGATCAGGATGGCTGAAAAACTGGGGCATACGATAGCGCCTTTAAAACCCGGGCTGGTAGCTTTAACTTTAGAAAACATTTTTTCTCATAAGTTAGAAGGGGTCTCTCTTAATGATGTCAAACTTATTTTTAAAACCGATAAGAAGAAAATAGTGACAGAAAAGGGAAGTATAATTTTTACAAAAAACGGAATATCCGGACCTATATTACTTTCCTCTAGCGGGAAAGTGATTGATCGGCTTAACGCGGGCAAAAAGGTATTTCTAGAAATTGATATAATGTCTATGTTTGATCTAAAAGAGACAGAAGACATCTTGATAAAGAAAATATTAGAGTCTCCGGTGAAGGGGTTAAAGAATATTTTAAAAGAATTTGTTCCTATGCGATTTAGCGAGGTTCTTTTAGAGCTTTCTAAAATTCCTCAAGACAAAAAAGCTAACCAATTAACATTCAAAGAAAGAAAAGAGCTTATAACGCTTTTAAAAGGATTAAAGTTTAACGTCGCGAATACTGTTTCATTTGAAAAAGCTCAGATAACACGCGGCGGAGTATCCGTAAAAGAGATAGACCCAAAAACTATGGAATCAAAAAAGGAAAAAGGGATATATTTTGCCGGTGAAATGATAGATATTGATGGGGATTGTGGTGGATTTAACTTACAAGCGGCATTTTCAACAGGGTATTTAGCCGGGATATCCGCCGGTTAAGCAAGCTTGGATCTTACACGGGAAAAATTACAGGAATAATTTTTCTTGTTGTGAGAATCTACTATATAGGGATATTCCTGTGGAGTATAACCGATAAAAGATGGATACAGGCCACATAGCCGTTTATTTCTTAGCTTTTTGAATCACCAAATTGGATCTTTTTTTACCTTTTTTAAAAGAAGCTAATACGGTTTCAGCTTCATTAAATGGCAACGTAATAAAAGAAAATTTGTCTAAAATTTTAATATCTTCAACTTCCCGGCCATTAATATTAGTTTTTTCTTTAATAAAATTGATTAATTTTTTGCGTGTCAATCCGTCTTTCTTTCCTTGTGTTACAAACAAACGGGTCGTACCTTTAGAGTCTACAACTCTTTCATTTATATTAGAATAACCCTTGGAGTCTAATTCTTTTTTAAAAGAGTGCTGCAAAAGAGCCGCCAAGACATTTTCGGGGGTATTTTGCGCTAAAAGATCTCTTGAAAGATCCATGTACTTATCGCTAATTCCTGACTTGATCGCGTTATCCAGATATGATCTTATTCTTAGTTTTTTTGTGTTAATGACATCTTTTACTTTGGGTAGTTTTGCTTTTCTGATGTCTGTTTTAGCGACCCTGATGATATATTGCAGTTTTTTGTATTCTGATGAGGTTATAAACGTTATCGCGATCCCTTCTTTACCGGCTCTACCGGTGCGACCGATCCTGTGAACGTATGCTTCCGGTCCGTGTGGAAGAGAGTAATTGATCACGTGTGTAAGATCCTGTACATCTATTCCTCTTGCGGCCACATCTGTCGCTACAAGGATATTTATTACTCTTTTTTTGAATTTATTAAGGATCCTTTCCCTGTGGGATTGAGACATATCACCATGTAACCCCTCCGCGTCATATCCCCGATCCATAAGGTGGTTGCTTATGGTATCTACATCCACTTTTGTTCTGCAAAATACCAAACTATAGAAGTTGTCTTCAATATCAATTATTCTGCAAAGGGCTTCAAACCTATCTGATTTGGAAACTTCGAAATAAATCTGATCTGTCCGACTATTTGTCAAGTTTCCCTTAGATCCTTTAAATACATCATAATTGCCCATATATTTTTTCGCGATCTTTAATATTTCATTCGGCATAGTGGCGGAAAATAATAACGTACGTTTTTCTTTATTTGTATGTTCTAAGATCGCGTTAATTTCTTCCTGAAAGCCCATATTTAACATCTCGTCGGCCTCATCTAAAACTAGATAAGATACCTTACTCAGTTTTAGAGTCTTTCTTCTTATGTGATCAAGCACTCTACCGGGTGTTCCTACAACAATATCGACCCCTTTACGTAAACGCCTAAACTGAAGATCTATTGATTGTCCTCCGTAGATCGGCGCGATACTTAATTTTTTCTTTCCTTTTAAGGAATTTATCTCTTCAGCTACCTGAATAGCCAACTCTCTGGTTGGAGTTAGGACTAAGACTTGAACAAAGTCATTTTTTTCGGGTAAAAGTTCAAGTATCGGAAGACCAAAAGCCGCGGTTTTTCCCGTACCTGTCTGAGCCTGACCAATAAGATCTTTGGTTTCGCCAAGTATTTTTGGAATGATCTTTTCTTGTATTGAGGTTGGAACTTCAAACCCCTTTTGTTGTAACACTTTTAATGTTTCTTGGGATAATCCCAAGCCTTCAAACGATCCCATGTTAACTCCTTTGTCTTTGGATTGTAAAAATTACTGTATTATCTGGTAACGGAAGATGATACTTTTATACGATCAACGTAATGTTATCACTACATTATAACAGTTATCACTACGCAAACAACATATTTAAGACACAAAACACGGGAAATAAGGTTCATAGGGGTGTTTGTTAGTAGGAAAAGGGTTGTGTGAGAGGTAAAGTATCAGGGTAAAATAAGCTAAACCTTCAAGGTTTGTCCTGTACGGGGTTTATCCAGGAACTGTCCGGAAAATAAGTTTATCCTGATGGGACAAGAAGCATCTTATGGAGTTGAAGGTTTGGTTTTTAGGCATATTTATAAAAGTTTACTCTGTATCAGACATTTTTGAGGATACAACCAGATCTAGATATAAGAAATCGAAGGGTTTCAAGACATATCCGGAAGCCCCCAGTTCTAAAGCTTTTTGGACGTTTTCGTCAGCCTGTTCTCCTGTGACCATTATTACGCAGAGACTTGGATCGATCTCTAAGAGTTTTTTTAATGTGGTTATACCGTCCATTTCCGGCATTTGAATATCAAGGAGTACGACGGAAAATTTTTCGCCCGTTGCCACTAATTCCACAGCTTTTTTTCCGTTTTCGGCTTGCTGAAGGCCATAGCCCTTTGTCTTGAAAAATTTGATCAATATGTGACGAATACTTTCTTCGTCATCAACTATAAGGATGGACTTTTCAGCTTTTTCTTTAGGTAAAGGTTGTGATCCTTCCGCCGATATTTTCCGTTCGGTACTTGCGGGCGAAGCGGTATTTTCATTTATTTTTCTGAGCAAGATAGCAATATCAATATCTTTAGGAAGAACTTCAGTAGCTCCCGCGGCGAGAGCCTGTTCTTTTATTCCAAGTGTAACAGATTCCGTATATATTATGACAGGCAGAGATTTGTTATGTGCTCGAATCTTTTTTAATATCGAAAGTCCGGATCCATCAATAAGAAATAGATCCAGTAAGATAAGATCAAACGGTTCCCGGAAGAGTATATCCAATGCCTGCTCAGCGCTAGGCATCGTGGTAACAGCGTACCCTTTTGATGTGAGGAACTTATGCAGCATCTCTCTTATTTGAATTTCATCATCGACGATCAGTATTTTAGCCATATTGTATTATCCTTATCCTTCCGAGATATAGAACGATACCCTCGCGTTGGCATCGCTTTGTTCAAATATTTTATAATTCGCGCTACTGTGATCTTTTATAAGCGTTTCATTTATAAGTTTCAGACTACCGATCAAGTTTTTGATCTCTTTTATGGGGACAAGAAATACGACGCAACTATTTGATATATAATCGGTCGAAACAGCATAATTTTTTACCAAATGAAATATATCGGGTTTTTTTGTAGCGGAGACTGTAATATGCCAGTGAAAGAAGAAAGTGAATGTTTTTTGTTTTTGGGAAACCAACAGATTTCTCGTTTTTTGAGCTTCTTTTTGTGTTCTTTCTTCATTGATGAATTTTTTAAAAGCGGTTCCCGCGTTTTTTCTTTCAAAATACAAAAAAATACGTGTCTTTTCTTTTTTTGAAAGACTGATCTTTCCTCCATAGTTCTTTAAAAATGAGACCAGCTGTAGTTTTTCAGATAAAGTTTTGGCGTCTTTGCTGGTAGCGTCAAAGATGAGAATATCCGAAGCGTAATACACCGGCGTTATTCCCAGATCTTTTACGAGGTTTAAAGATTTTTCTACCATGATCTCATCGCAGGAATGGAGATGCCAGTGAACGGGGGAATTATCGGGAGCCGGGCAACTTTTCCTGTATGTGTGTGTAGGGGTTGTCATGACAACTTTTTCTTCGCTAAGAAGCATGGGAGTAGTGCTTTTAAAAAAGTCCGGATGCACGGCCTGATACTTTTTTTCTCCGCTGGTTTTAGGGAGGGGAGCCGTAGTTTCTTGTGTGGGGGTATCAGATGTTTTAAAAGAACTTACTATAAAAAAATGAATTATCGGGACAAAAAACAGAACAATTAATCCAAAGATAACTTTTTGTTTAAAAGTAGATCTATGCGCTTGCGCGGGTTTGTCCGGGTGATGAAATTTGAATATTATGGAGGAACATAGATCTCCGGGTACTTCAATATCACCTAGTTTTCTGACCTGGTTCGAAATAGAATCTAAAGAGTTGACATATTTGGTACAGGAAGAACAACTTTCAAGGTGGGAGGTAAATTCTTTAAATTCGTTTTCCGAAAGCATGTCTTCCAGAAAGGGTTTGATATTAGACCTGATATTATCACATGTCATTTTTCAGCACCTCCTCGATCTTTTTTCTAAAATGAAGACGTGCCTGGAGGGTAGAGCTTCTAATAGAACTTTCAGTAGAAGCAAAAACTTTTGCGATATCATCGTAAGAAAAATACATCTGATCGCGTAATAAAAGAAGGGCTTTTTCGTCAAATGACAACAGATATAAAGCTTTGTTTATGGACTTAAGCGTTTTTTTTCGTATATGTAAAATATTGGGAGAATTAGACTCAGCAGAGTAGGGGAGCGTTCTTAATTCTCTACATTCATTAATAAGCGCTTTAGAGTATTCTACTAAAAACGATTCTTTTTCATTAAGAAAGGAGACTTTTCGAAGAGCGTCCGAAAAGCATGAAACTGTAATTTTGTAGGCTTTTTCTTGATCTTTATTAACGAGGCAGAACGTCAGAGCAAAACATTTTTTCTGGTAATGTTTAATAAAGTTCTTTAAAATTTTATCTTTTTGAGGATCCATTTTCTATGTGTTTTAGTCGTATGTTTATTTTCCGCAGGGCAATGTGAAGATAAAAACACTTCCTTTTTTAGGATTGCTTTCTACCCAGATCTTGCCGCCATGAGCTTCGATCATCATTTTACAGAAGGTAAGGCCTAACCCGCGGCCGGGTTTTGTTTTGTCGGACTCTATTCGGGCAAATTTATCAAAAATTTTATCAATATATTCCTCGGGGATACCGTTGCCGGTATCTTTGACCTCTACCCGAAGGTTGTTTGTATCACTCTCGTGGGATACCAGTACATCGATGGATTCTCCTGAAGGCGTATATTTAATGGAATT
>JAGLIU010000182.1 GCA_023142805.1 Candidatus Omnitrophota bacterium
GGGAGGATATGCCCCTGATATAGCTCTGTTTATAAGCGGATATTTATTATTTTTGAGCAAACTAATTACCTCAGCCGACCTTGATCCATCAATAAAAATATTTGGATCATATGCCGGGGCGCTGGCCATCGTTAATACAGCACCTGTATTGGGATCCATCACAATGATCGCGCCGCGCTTATCTTTTAAAAGATCGTCACAAAACTCCTGCAATTCGACATCGATCGTTAAATGAACATCCAAACCCGGAGTAGGCTCTTTAAACCCCAGAATAGTGGATTCCCGCCCCCGATGATCAACCTCTATCTGTTTCCCTCCATGTTTCCCTCTTAAATAGTCGTCATAATATTTTTCCACGCCCCCTTTACCCTTCAGATCATTTATCCTGTACCCATAATGTCTTAATTTGTCAAATTCAGAACGATTAATAAAACCAAGATACCCTAAAAGAGAAGCCGCGGTCCTTTCATACCCATATTTCCGCATTGTGGAAACTTCCAATAAAAACCCCGGATAATCCTCTCGCGATTCCTCCAACTGAACGGCTTTCTCCGTCCCTATGTCCGAAACTACACAAACCGGTGAATACGGCATAGTGCGGGCTTTTTTTATCTTATCACTTATTTCTTTTTCGGATAATTCCAAGATCGTGCTTAAAAAATTCGTCAACAAGTCCATGTTCTTAATACGCCCATATATTACGGAAGCATTAAAGGACAGGACATCCTTTACCAGAATTTCCCCCTTACGATCAAGGATCCTCCCCCGAGGAGCCATTAGCGGAACAACTTTTAGACGATTCTCCTCCGACATGATCCTGTATTTTTCATGATGAAATATCTGGATATTGATCAACCCCATCATTACTCCCAGAACAGATAAAATGAGTATTGACAAAAATATTCTAAGACGCATTAACCTCTTATTCTCCGATCCGTATTTGTTTTTTTAGAAACAAAAAGATCAGCGGACTCAAAATTATGGTCATGATCACAGTCCTCCAACTGGTAGCCCAAACTAACAATAGATCTACAGCGCGGAAATCCCCAAGATTTAAGTATAAAATGTGACCCATAACAACAACACATAAAGCAACCGCCGTAATAAACGCTTGCGCTACCGGATTATTTCGATAAAACAAATTTCTTAAAAAAAGAGCCGCCCCACCTATCGCGGGAAAAAGAAAAATATCCAGGTAAAAAGTACTACCGGAAAAACTCCCCCTCAAAATACCCGCTATGAAAGAAAAAGAGAACACCTCAGTACCCTTCAAAAATATGCCGGCAAAAACCACCATCAAAAGAATAAAATCCGGCATCCATGCCGTATGGTTCTTTAAAGTAAGCTGCATTATGACCGATATTATCAAAAGAATGTAAAGACGTATTCGCGTTCTCACTTAACTATCCTCATTTTATACACAAAACTTCTTCCTGAGAAAAAGGATTCGCGGCGGGTTCAATTAACGCGCATTTATAAAGACCTGTGCTACTTTTCTCGACAGAAACTATTTTTCCGATCGAGATCCCTTTTGGAAATACCCGGCTATACCCGGAAGTTACGACAACCGACCCTATATGCATTTTTTCATTAATAGGCAGATATAACATCTTCGCGTAGCCGTTACCTTCACCCACTATTATCCCATGTATCCGAGTATTCTTTATCATCCCTCCGATCCTGAACCGAGGGTGC
>JAGLIU010000183.1 GCA_023142805.1 Candidatus Omnitrophota bacterium
GTCGGCAGAAAGTCGGGAGATTTCTCCACTTCCTCGGACATTGCGTCCTCGGTCGCTCACTTGGGATGACTGCGTCGAAGTCTACAATTATTATTTCTCGTGTTTTTTTATTGAAGTTTTTCGAGGTCTTCTATGAACTTCGGGTATGATGTTCGCGCACAATCGATATTTTTGATCACTGATTCCCCCTCCGCGTTCAAAGCCGCGACAGCCATGCTCATCGCTATGCGATGATCTCCAAAACTATTCAGCTCCGCGGCGTCAAATCTCCCTACACCGCCTTCTATGATCAAACTGTCATCTTTCTCCGCGACATCCGCGCCTAGACGAACAAGATTATCTTTCATAGTTTTAACACGATCTGTTTCTTTGACTTTAAGCTCTGATATCCCGGAAATAACTGTCCGACCTTCCGCTTTAAGCGCGGCGATTATCATTATCGGAACTTCGTCTATAAGTAAAGGAAGCTCCTCCTTTTCTACTATGGTTCCTTTTAATCGGGATGAACTGATCCTCATATCACAGGTTGGCTCCTCTCCCGATCGATGGTTCTCGATCTCGATCTTCGCTCCCATACGATCAAGTACTGAGATCAATCCGGTACGGGTTGAATTAAACCCGACATTTCTTAGATAAATTTCCGAACCCCCGATAATAAGAGCGGCCACAATAAAAAACGCGGCACTCGAAACATCCCCCGGAACATGAATGTCCTTGGGAGAAAGCTCCTTGCCTCCTTTTATCGTTGTAGTCAGATCAACTGTTTTGATATCCGCGGAAAAATATTTCAACATTCTTTCCGTATGATCTCTTGACTGAAATGGTTCTGTAACAACAGTTTGTCCTGACGCGTATAATCCCGCCGCGAGGATACTGCTTTTTACTTGCGCGCTGGCAACAGGGCTGACATAATCAATTCCCAATAATCCCTCTTTAGACGGTATTATTTTCAACGGGGGCAAACCGTCTTTTTCACCCCGTATATCCGCTCGCATCAACGTCAAAGGATCTATGATCCTTCGCATCGGACGATTGGAAAGCGATTCATCCCCTATAAGTTCGATCTGAAAATCCTGCCCGACAAGTATCCCGCTTATGATCCGCATACTCGTACCGGAATTCCCGAGATATAATTTCGTGGGAGAAGAAACAAGCCCGTTAAGACCCTTACCTCTAACTATCAGGGAATTATCATCACGAACTATCTCTATACCCATGGACCTAAAAGCTTCAAGTGTAGCTACACAATCTTCGCTAAAAAGAAAATTGTCTACTCTGCATTCACCCCTTGCTATAGCTCCGAACATTACAGCTCGATGAGAAATACTTTTATCCGGAGGAACAACAACTTCCCCTTTCAAACCTTTCCCGCGTCCAAGTATCTTCCAATCCATCCCCACTCCTTGTAATGCAAACATAGTTCAGTTAAAAAAGTTTAAAAGTCAAAATATTCAAAAGCCTATGATCTCACAAACCCTATATATCTCCCCGGGCTATAACTTCTTTTATGTCCTCCGGTATCGGCGCGGAAAATGTCATTGTCTTTCCCGTGCCGGGATGACAAAATATTATACTTTCAGCATGAAGCGCTTGACGCGCCATCCCTTTAGAACACCCGTATTTCGCGTCTCCAAGAATTATATGTCCCAAGAACTTCATATGAACTCTTATCTGATGAGTCCTGCCTGTTTTCGGATTTAACCGGACAAAAGTAAATTTTCCGAACCTCTTTATAACATGATACACGGTACGAGCTTCTTTTCCGGCAGCATATTCTACACTCATTTTTTTTCTATCAAAAGCATCTCTCGCTAACGGTGCTTCAATAATACCATTATCCAATTCAAGACTTCCTTGAACTAAAGCGATATAAGTTTTCTGAATAGTTCTATTTTGGAACTGCTTTGATAAAGAACGTAAAGAACGTGGGTTTTTTGCCACCACCATTACCCCGGAGGTATCTTTATCCAGACGATGTACTATCCCGGGCCTGTCATCATCGTCCGCCTCGGGTAGTTTACCGCAATGATACAATAATGCCCCGACTAAAGTTCCGGTCCTGTTCCCTGATCCGGGGTGAACCACCATACCCGCTGACTTATTAATAACAATAAGCCATTCGTCTTCATAAATAATATCCAATGGAATATCTTCCGGCTCTACATCCTGGACTTCCAGAGGTAACATTTCCGCGACAACCTCATCATTTTTATGAGCGACATAATGGGCTTTAATATTTTCCCCGTTAACCCGAACTAATTTGTTGTCGATCAAAGACTTTACATAAGTCCGCGAATATTCTTCGCCTAATTTCCGCGTTATACATTTATCTATCCGCGTACCGGCATCTTCATCGCTGATCTTAAATTCTATTTTTTTCATAATATATTTATTTTTGAAACTTCTTTTTCAACAAGTAAACGTTTATCCCTATTTACTGTTCACTGTTTATT
>JAGLIU010000184.1 GCA_023142805.1 Candidatus Omnitrophota bacterium
TTACTGTTCACTGTTCACTGTTCACTCTTTACTGTTCACTGTTTACTGTTCACTATACTTTATACTTTTGATCCTGCGTGTATGTCTCATCCACAGAAACGCGTACATTGCCGCCCCGCAAACAAATGTTCCGATACCTATCACCTGTGAAAGCTTTAACCCCGCTAAAACAAGAGGATTATCCCCTCTAAGAAAGTCGATAAAAAATCTAAGCAGTGAATACAATATCAAATATAACGCAAAGATCTGTCCATCAAAATACTGTTTTTTTCTTCCGGCAGATAACGCGATAAACAACAAAAACAACGCGAAACTGGTATATAACTGCACCGGTATTCTAGCTACTGTCTCATGCGGAAACACAACAGTTAACTTTCCGGTTGAGATCTTACCATAACAACATCCGTTCAAAAAACATCCTATCCGACCGACAGCCTGGCCAAACGCGATATAAGGCGCGATCAGATCCGCTCCTTTAAAAAAAGACATTTGTCTGCGTTTCGCGAAAACCGCTCCGGTAAATACCGCCATTAAAAAAGCTCCCTGGAAAGCCAACCCTCCCTCATAGACCATTAATACCCTCAAAGGATCCGCCAAATAAATCTTCCAGTTTATCAAAACGAACAGAAGTCTGCCGCCTATTAACCCGCCGACAAGCACCGCTATAAGCACATCCAGCATATCTCCTTTAGGAATATCAAACTTTTCCGAGTCTTTCAGTATCAGGACCGCGGATATCAGAAATCCTATAGCGATACATAAACCGTAAGAATACAATGTTATAGGACCTATTTGAAATAAAATACGATGCATCTTGCTCTCAATTCAATACAAAATTTGGGGTAGGATTCGGAAATTAAATATTTTTCGAAGCCTTACCCTTCAACTCCAACATTATGGGATTTTTCTTTTGCCTCAAAGATCAGTGTTATCACAAGTATCGTCACACCGATCGTTATAAAACTATCAGCAACATTAAATACCGGCCATATCCTAAAATCGATAAAATCCACAACACAACCCAAACGTATCCTATCAATAAAATTTCCTAAAGCTCCGCCAAGAATAAATGCCAGAGCTGTTTTCTCCGCCCCGGCAAGAATATGTTCTTTTTTTATAAAATAAAAAAGAATAAAAAGAATTGAAAAAACCGCGACGAACGCGAACGCGTGCGAATGTCCCCGAAACATGCCGAATGCCGCACCGGTATTATGAATAAGGGTTAAATGCAACACGTTCTTTATCAACGGAACGGATCCGTTCAGACTAAGAAACCTTTCAGCATAAATTTTTGATATCTGGTCCAACAAACATATAAAACTTACGATAAAACAGTATAGAATTATTTGCCCACAGACTTTTCTGCCTTTTCCTGACATTTGATACAATTCTCCGCTTGTGGCATCGCTTTCAAACGCTGTTTAGCGATAACTTCTCCGCAACTACTGCAATTTCCATACAAACCGTCATCAATACGTTTTATAGCCTCATCCAAAGCAAACAAGATATCCCGTTCTCCTTCAGCAAGCTCCAATAAAAATTCTCTATCATACAGATCGGTGGCCATATCCGCCATATGAAAAGAATAGCCTGAAAGGTCTCCCGATGAATCTTTAAAGTTCTTAAGAGTCTCGCCTTTTATGCTCATGATCTCTTCGATGATCTTCTGTTTTTCGTTTACCAGATCCTTTCGTATGTCGCCAATCTCCTTCTCCGTAAATGTTTTCTTCTTGCCGTTACTTTTTTTACTGGGCATTATTCGCGCTCCTTTCTGACATTATGCTATAACACCGTTCGCAAAGATCCGGAAACTCTTTATTTTCACCAACGGTCTCACTATAATTCCAACACCTTAAACATTTCTCTCCCCGGGCCGTTTCAACACTTATTCTCACAGATACACCTTCAATCTCCTCAAGCGCCGTTGCCACATGTTTTACCTTCGAAACCTTAAAAAGCCCCGGGAAAAGCTCTATGTTCTCCTCGATAAAACTCTTTGTCTCATCATCTTCAGAACTTAAACAAACCTCCGCTTGCAAAGAACTACCGATCAATCCTTTCTCTCTTTTTAACTCAAGATGTTTCATTATACCGTTCCGCATCTTAAGCATTTTGCCCCATTTTTCATCAAGCCGAACATTTTTCCACTCAACCGTTAACTTAGAGATCTCCGGCCAATCAGACATATGTACACTTTCTTTTTTCCCGCTAAAACTTATATACGACCAAGCTTCTTCTGAAGTAAACGGCATCACAGGCGCTAATAGTCTTACCAGAACATCAAAAATGTGAAAAATAACCGTTTGATGGGATCTTCTTTCCTGAGAATCCGCTTCAAGGATATAGAGCGTATCTTTCAGCACATCAAGATAAAAAGAACTCACTTCATAAACACAAAAATCATATATGGTCCGATAAACTTTATGAAACTCCCATTTATCGTAATACGAGGTGATCTTATCAGTAATATCCGCCAATTGGGACAACATCCATTTGTCTATCTCGGCAAGATCCTCAATACTCACCATATTTTCATCTATCTCAAAATCATAAAGATTGCTCAACAGAAAACGGAATGTATTTCGTATTTTTCTATATCCATCCGCGAGTCTCTCAAGTATCTCCGAAGAAAGTTTTATGTCACCGTCATAATCGCTCGACGCTACCCATAATCTAAGAATATCCGCTCCATATTTTTTCATGACTTCCTGTGGACTTATCACATTACCCAAAGACTTGGACATCTTTTTACCGTCACCATCTACTACGAATCCATGCGTAAGCACTTCTTTATAAGGCGCGCGATCGTTGATCGCGACAGAAGTAATGAGTGACGATTGAAACCATCCCCTATGCTGATCAGAACCCTCGAGATAAAGATCAGCCGGAAAACTTAACTCTTTTCTGTTCTCAATAACCGCTTTATGGCTCACTCCCGAATCAAACCATACATCCAGAATAT
>JAGLIU010000185.1 GCA_023142805.1 Candidatus Omnitrophota bacterium
TGAAAAAGAGCCTTTCTCGACAAGTCCGGATCCTGATTTTTTCTATGAATCCAGGGAACATGAGAAAGCTTTGACCAATCTTATTATAGAGTTGAGGCTTAAGAGGGGGTTAAGTGTTATTTTAGGGGATGTAGGTACGGGAAAAACCACGTTAAGCAGAAAATTATGCCAGATACTTAATACAAGAGACGATATTTTGTTTCATATGATATTGAATCCGCATTTTAAAGATCAAAAGTTATTTTTGACGTCGCTTGTAAAGAATTTTGATATACATGTTTCGGGGGACGATCCGAATGAACTGGATCTTATGGAAGCGATAGAGAAGTTTCTTTTTACTACAGGGATAGAAGAGAGAAAAACTGTGGTGATTCTTGTTGATGAAGCGCAGACATTAAAACAAGAAACTATGGAATCTTTACGTCTACTCCTGAACTATGAAACAAACGAACATAAATTGATCCAGGTGATCTTGCTTGGACAGATGGAGCTTCATTCCAAAATAATTGAAATGCCTAACTTTTTGGATAGAATAGGGTTCAAATATACGCTTAATCCTCTTGATCTGGATGAAACAAGGGATTTGATCGAATTCCGTATTCGTCAGGCCGGATATAAAGGAAGGATGCGGCTTTTTATGGAGGACGCGATAAGGGGGATCCATCAATATACAGGGGGGTATCCGCGAAGGATAGGAATGGTGTGTCACAAGGCGCTAAAGGCCTTGGTACTTAAAAACAGGGTTGTAGTAGATCGAAAAGTCATAAATGAAATAATAGATGAAGAGGTAAGACAAGGATGGTCGAGAACAATGGTTCCACCATTACTCCAGAAAAGCAGTTATTAAAGCTTATTGAAGATCCGAGCTCAAATAACTTAACAAAAGCCAAGGGGAAATATAAAGCAAAAAGATTTTTTTCCTCTAACTTTTTTAAATCCGGGTTAAGCTTTTTTGGCCAAAAAGGTGGAGGGGTAGGACGTCAGGCGCAAGAAATATCGATCAATTTCCAGGCTATAAATTGGATATTGAAGGTGTGTATTGTGGCGGCATTCGCGTATTTGGTAATAGATATAACGTCATCTGTGCGGAATTCTTCCAAGACACCTAAAATATTTGGTGCTATAACAAAGGTTCAAGGTGGTAACGCTGAAGTACTTGAAGTAACCCCGGGGCTTAACTCTCTTTCCTATTATCTGGACAAGGTAACATCCAGGGATGTTTTTAAGCCGTATTTAGAGAAGAAAGTAGAGGAGGAAGAAGTGGTTGTCTCGGAAGAAAAGAAAACAGCTACTAAAAAGTGGGAAACCTTTATTAATGGTCTGGAATTAGTGGGGATAGCATGGTCTGACAACCCGGATGTTATTATAACGAACAGGACGGTTAATCGGACGTTTTTTCTCAATAGGGGCTCTATGTTTATGGAGGCGACGGTTAAGGATGTAAAAAAAGACAGTGTGATAATAGAATACGAAGGAGAAGAAATAGAGCTGAAATGATGCTTTTTTTTAAAAAAATAAAGTATTTGTTTATATGCGTTCTTGTGATGGCGAGTGTCTTTCTGTGTTTTACCGGCATATCAGAAACTGTAGATGGATCAAATCTGGGGTTGTTAATGTCTGGAGGCGAACCTGAAGTTATAGCTACCGCTCTGGATGGATTGGAAGGAATGATATCTTTGGATCTTAGGGGGATAGATATAGAGGACGCGTTAAAATATATTGCCATAAAAGCCGGGCTTAATATTGTTATTAAAAAGTCAGTTACCGGTAAAGTTACACTAACGGTAAAAGACGTGCCTCTTCGTGATACGTTTGATATTATTTTGAGAAGTACAGACTTGGCATACGACAAAAGCGGCGATATATACAATATTATGACAGATTCCGAATATAAAAAACTTTATGGCAAGAGTTTCGGAGACAGGCGCGTTGTTAAGACCTTTCGTTTGAAATACGCTATACCGGAGCAGGCATTCAACTTTATAGATGCCTTAAAAAGTGAGATAGGCCGTGTTGTTGTGGACCAGGAAAGCGGTACAGTTGTTGTTTTGGAAACGCCTGAGAGTATGAAAGAAATAGAACTCGCGATAGAGGCGCTTGAAAAGAAGAGTAATGTCGAAATATTTGATCTGCAATACGCTAAAGCCGTGGATATAGAAAAATACCTGAATGAGCAGCTTGCTTTGAAGAATCTGGGGAGTGT
>JAGLIU010000186.1 GCA_023142805.1 Candidatus Omnitrophota bacterium
TTCTTATCTACAGAACTAACGTATTCTGAGGTATTTCCCAATGTATTATCACCGGTCCCATGCCTGTTTTCCTTGCAAACTTCTTTGTCATTAAGCCAATCCGTATATCTTTGGCTCACATGTTTTGTTGACAATCCTTCAAGACATATAAAATTACCCATTAAAACAGGTTCTTCAATAACAAAACTTTTCCTATTCTTCATACTTAGTCTTTCTCTACTAGAAACATTATGTCCATATTGTCATTATTTAAAAATTTGAGTATTTTTTTCTTGGAAATTTTAGAATCAGGAAAATTTTCTGTATATACAGATGGAAAATCTGTTTTCCACATAAGTCCTTTATTTCCTCTATATTCTATTTCTTCATATTTCTCAGAAAAATATTCATATCCAAAAATATATTTGGATGTACACCGATGGATTTCTTTCATCGCGGTTTTTAAATTCTCAGGAGCTATATGTATAAGCACACCACACGTAAAAACTAAATCAAAATATCCGGTTTTAAAAGGTATATCGAAGGCAGACCCTTGAATAATATTAACACCATCCATACGTTTTTTTGACATATCTACAGCCTGTTGATTTATTTCAATTCCATACAAATTCTTAAAACCCATTCTCTGAAGCATTAAAAGCTGATTCCCGACATTTGATCCTACTTCAAGTATTTTTATTTCTTTATCAAATTGTCCGAAAAATTCATCTGTCAATTCTGTATAAAAAACACCATACATCTCCATATACAATTTATCCAAATCTTTCAAGGATAAATAGTTTCTCGCTATATATTCTTTACCAAAATCACCCTTCCATTTTTCTTCCTGTTTTTTGACTCCTTTCATATAAAAAACTCCCTTCTCTAATGTTATTTTTTCTTTAAAATGTTTTTTAATGTGTCCGCCACATAAACAACGTTATTATCGCTCATTGAAGAATACATAGGTATACTCAATTCCTTTTTATAAAACTCTTCAGCATTAGGACAACTACCGCGTTTGTATCCCAATTTATTGTAATAAGACTGTAAATAAACCGGTCTATAGTGTACTTGAGTTAGTATCTTTCTCTTTTTGAGAGCATTAACAAACTCTATTTTAGTTATATTATATTTTTTGAAATCTATAGCTAAAGGATACAAATGATACGCGTGCTTTTCACTATTCCCGAGTTTTGGCAAACCAACATATTCAAGTCCCTTTAAGGATCTGTCATAATAACGCGCTATATCTCTTCTTTTTTTAAGAAGATTTTTAATTTTTTTAAGCTGTGTTATTCCCAAAGCACACTGAAAATCTGTTATACGATAATTAAATCCTAATTCGCGCATTTCATAATACCACGACCCGTATTTTTTTATTAACGCGTCAGATTTATACACACCATGAGACCTTAAGGACTGTAATCTTTCGTAAATTTTTCGACTATTTGTTGTAATCGCGCCACCTTCCCCTGTAGTAATATGTTTTACGGGGTGAAAACTAAGAACAGTCATATCAGAATGTTTACAGCTACCTACTTTATACCATGTACCTTTATATTTATATTCCGCGCCTAAAGCATGGCAGGCATCTTCAATTACAGTTATTTTATTTTGCCGAGCTATCTTATATATCCCCGGCATATCGCATGGTCTACCAGCAAAATGTACAGGTAAAATAGCTTTAGTTTTTTTTGTTATTTTACTTTTTATCTCTTCCAATCCGATATTAGCTGTTTTTGAATTTACATCAGCAAATACCGGTTTAGCTCCGGAATATAAAACCGCGTTTGATGTAGCCAAAAATGTTATCGGGGTAGTTATAGCTTCATCCCCTTTTTTTAATCCGGTTATAACGCAAGTAAGATGAAGTGCCGCGGTACCATTAGAAACTGCGACAGCATATTTAGCTCCGCAATATTTTGCGATTGCCTTTTCAAAGTCCCCTATTTTAGTCCCTTGAGTTATCCAATCGGATTTCAGGACTTCTTCAACGGCTTTTATGTCATTTTTATCTATTGACTGCTTACCGTAAGGTATATATTTCATCATTATGTCTCGTTTTCGATCATTTCTTTTAATTTTTCAACGCTGAGCCATTCAGTATTATTATCACTTCTATACCCATCAAAATCTGAGGGCAAAGAAATTCCACCGTTTTCTTTGTCACATTCACTTGTTTCATAAGGATAAGTTATAAACTTATTTTCATACTCATATGTATAAATACCATCATCTATAGGAACCATAGTCTCATGCAATTTCTCTCCTGCTCTTATACCAATAAACTTTTTCTCGCACCCGGGACATATCGCGTCCGCTAAGTCAGATACTTTCATGCTGGGAATCTTTGGAATAAAAAGTTCTCCACCTTTCATGCCTTTTATACCTTCGATAACAAAATTTACTCCTTGCTCTAAAGTTATCCAAAATCGTGTCATTCTTTCATCGGTTATTGGAACTATACCCTTTTTGCGACATTCTTTAAAAAACGGAACCACACTGCCCCTTGATCCAAAAACATTACCATATCGAACAACACTAAAGATTGTTCCATCCGGTGAATAATTATTGGCCGCTATAAACATTTTTTCAGCGCATAATTTTGTAGCCCCATAAAGATTTATGGGATTGGCAGCTTTATCCGTACTCAATGCCATTACTTTCTCAACTTTATTATCAATAGCTAAATTTATCACATTTTCCGCCCCGATAACATTAGTTTTAACCGCTTCAAAAGGATTATACTCAGCAGTTGGTACTATCTTAAGCGCCGCGGCATGCACAACAATGTCAACACCGTTAAACGCCCTATGCAGTCTATCCGAGTCTCTTACATCCCCTATAAAATACCGAAGTTTAGGATCATTGAACTTTTTACGCATCTCGTACTGTTTCATCTCATCTCGACTAAAAATTATAAGTTTTTTAGGAGAATATTCGGTAAGAACCATTTCTGTAAACTTCTTTCCGAAAGATCCTGTTCCACCTGTAATGAGTATAGTTTTGTTTTTAAATATATCTTCCATAAAAATACTCCTTTATTATTTTTCGTTATCAATACCGTCGTGAACCCAGTTACGAGCCTTATTGTAAACCTTACCCACTTTATCTTCTAACTTTGGCGACACTACTCTTAATATT
This sequence comes from Candidatus Omnitrophota bacterium, assembly GCA_023142805.1. Taxonomy (GTDB): domain Bacteria; phylum Omnitrophota; class Gorgyraeia; order Tantalellales; family Tantalellaceae; genus JAGLIU01. Next base: position 3,127 of record JAGLIU010000186.1, read on the forward strand.
TCTTTACCCAATATACGGTATTGCTTCCCAACCTTTGCCGCTCTTATGAGGCCTTTTTTCATAAGGCGCTGCATGGTACTGGGACTTATCTTTAGTAATTTTTCTACTTCTTTAACTGTGTAGACAGCATTCTCTTCTATTTCCATTATCAAATCTCCTTGTTTTAGTATATATTGTAGGTAACAATATAGCACAACTGATTTCATGCGTCAATTACATTCATTGATAGTCATTAGTAGTCAACAATAAGGGTTATCTAGCTAAAACTTCTAAGATTTTGGGGAGTAAATACAATTTTATATAGAAAAATAAGACAATTACTATCCATGTGAGAAATAATATTTTTTTTATGTTTTTATTCATTTGTGGATAAATATCCTCTTTTGATGGCTATATCATACAATATCTTCGCGACTTTGTCATGCCCATATGCTGTCCAATGTGGATCTGTATCAAAATAAAGCCGATTATCGGATCTTTTCCCTTCTTCGACCAAATAAGGTAAAAGATCTATATATTCAATTCCTCTTCGTTCTAATATGTTTTCCATAACCCGATTAGGTTTGTCAATATCATATTCCAAAAACTTATTTATTTCGTCCCTGCAATATATTTGCTCTTTTAGGGGTATAAGTATTACTACAAACCTTATACCTCGTAACTGGCAAATACGCTTCATTTCATCAAGTCTTCTCTCAGTTTCTTTCAGGGAGAGGGTTAACATCCCCGGATACTTTTTTAAAAATATATCTCTCTTATTGTTTATACCTAATGAAAGCATAAGATTACGTATTTTTGGGAAAGTAATATACAATCTATCCCGAACCATAGCTACAATATGCAGATTATTTATAAAACTTCTTATCCGTGAGGATATTTTCGTTCTTTCAACTCTTATACTCTCTTTGGAATCTACTCCACTCTTTAATGGTGTAATATTAAAATCGTTTTCAAGACAAAACCCTAGAAATATTATATCCGGATTATATTCTAGTACCCTGTTGAACATCTCACTGTACTGTACAATATCATAACCATATACCGCGGCATTTAACGCTTCCACATCTTTACTTTTAGTTTTCAATTTATTTCCCAAAATAGCCGCGAATGCTTCCTCATCTTCTACACCCCATCCAAAGGTAAAAGAATCTCCGATAAAGGCTATTCTTTTAGTTTCTTGGATTTTTTCTTTGGCAAAATCCTTATTGCCTCTAAAACCATCCGAATTTGTAGTAAGAACTACATCAAATTGATCCTTCAAAACCATTCTGCCCTTGTATTCTAACTTAGGTACATACGGCAGAACATCGTCATCTTTACGCCAATCATAATTGATCTTACATACTGTTATCTGCGGAGCAAATATCCTAAGCGCTATTTCAATTACAAAAAAACAGATAGTTAAAGAGATCATCAAAGATAAAATATTTCCTATTATTTTTCTCACATTATTCCTATTCTGAATCTTTATTGTTCTCTTGTCGAAAATCATAGATAAAAAAAGTATATCCTACTTTTGCGACCGGGTCTATTCCCTTTGTCCATTTAAAACTACTAATAGCATCCACACTTATGGCATAAACCTTATTTTTCGGATTGATCATCTCTTCTTCTGATATTTTATCACATTTTATACCATAATAAACGGGACCTTCGGTATCAAAATAATGTAAGGCTATTCGGTCTATCTTTTTTTTCGTCATAAATTTTTTCAAAGCCGGCAGGTTTTGGCCCCAATCTAAATTAGAGTCTCCAAGATATTTATATCCATTGGAGGGCCCTCCTATTATCTCATTAAAATAGCTTAAATAATTCGGCCATATCATAATACTTGATACCGCGTACCATAATAAAAGTACAATAGCTATTCTCTTCGAAACTAAGTTGGTACTAATTAAACGTTTGAGCCCTATCGCGGAAATTATAAAAATAAGAGGATATACCGGTAAAATGTATCTTAGTCCCAATTGTAAATCCGATGAAGATGCTGAAACAATAAAGAGACCCGTAATAAACAGTAGATATAACACCAATTTTCTATACCTGCTATAAAAAGCCCGGAGACATCCCAACAAAAAGAATAAAAACAGCGATATAGGCGTTTTTATTAACATGGCCACAACATAATAAAAAGGATTACCCTTCTCTGACCATTTTCCCATAAACAATACCCTGGCTCCCTCAGCTCCATGCTTAATAACGCCTAGAACACCTACCAGATAAGAACTCATTGGCACCGGAACGTTACGAAGTAAATACATCCATTTATCTTTAAATCCAGGAGCATACGTTTGGATCATATTTTCCGCGATTATAGTTTTTTCTTCCAACCGCATTGTGTCTTCAGAAAGAATAGGTTTTCCCTCAAACCCATACCCTATCCACATTATCATAAAGGATATTAACAAGACACCTAGAACTGATCTCACTCTAAGCCGTTTATCTCCCTTTCCGCGTTTCATTATAACTTGAAAAATATAAACAACCGCATAAACAGGCAAAAGTAATAACGCGGTAAATTTTGATAAAAGTGCTAATCCCAGGAATATCCCGCATAAAATAATTCTTTTTCTACTCTCACGCGTTAAAAGATCCCAAAAGGTCATAATAGAACACATTATAAACACAGTAGAGACCATATCCGTAGTCGCAAGTCTCGCGTGAGCCAGAATATTTGGAGAAAAACAATATAAGAATAACGCGAATATCGCCGCAAGATATGATACTCTTTTATTTATCCAGTAAAAGAGAAAAATCCCGCCAAAAACCGCGACAAATAATATCATTAATCTTGCCCGAAAAACTATCTGTTCGGAATT
>JAGLIU010000187.1 GCA_023142805.1 Candidatus Omnitrophota bacterium
CATAAATTTCTTGCCTCTAAGTTCCCTCGCGACAGGACCGAATACACGCGTCCCTCTGGGATTTCCGTCTTTATCAATAATAACAACCGCGTTATTGTCAAATTTAAGCACCGTACCGTCTTTTCTCAATATCGGGTAAGCGGTTCTGACAACAACACCCTTTACAACTTCACCCTTTTTTACTTCCGCTGTTGGCGTAGACTCCTTGATATTACATGAGATAATATCCCCGATTTCGGCGGTACGCCTACCGGATCTTCCTATAACGCCGATCATTGAAGCTTTTTTCGCCCCACTGTTATCAGCAACATCTAAAATCGTTCCCATTATTATCATTGTTGAAACTCCTGTATTAGTTATAAACTCTGTATTGTAAGCTTGCACTTACGACTTACATCCACGTCTATTTTTGCGCTTTTTCTACTATATCTGTAACTCTCCAGGTTTTTTCTTTTGAAAGAGGACGAACCTCGATCATTCTTACTAAGTCACCGATCATTGCCTCATTCTTGGCGTCATGCGCCTTAACCTTTGAATGTGTCTTGACAAACTTTTTATAAAGCGGATGTCTTTTTCTAGTTTCCAGTTCTACTGTAACTGTCTTGTCCGTTTTATCACTTACAACGGTACCTACAATAATTTTCTTGTTAGGTCTACTTTTATTCACTGATCTTCTCCTTTAGAATAGTATTACATCGCGCTATGTCTTTTCTCAGTTCACGAAATTTATTGGGTCTTTCTATTCTTCCCGTAGTAACTTCCGATCTGATATTAAAAAGCTGTTCCTTTAAAACCAGCAGTTTATTCTCTATTTCTACTTCTGTCATATTTCTTATTTCTTCGGACTTCAATGGTTTCCTCCTCGCGATATAAACTTGGTCTTCATCGGCAATTTATGCGCGCACAACCTGAAAGCTTCTCTCGCCATATCATGCGGCACACCTTCCATTTCAAATATCATGCGCCCTTTTTTAACTACCGCAACCCATCCTACCGGGGAACCTTTTCCTTTGCCCATACGCGTCTCTGCCGCCTGTTTTGTTATGGGTTTATCCGGAAAAACACGGATCCAAAGCTTACCGGCACGGCCTGTATGCCTCATCAACGCGACTCTAGACGCTTCTATCTGTTTATCGGACATCCAGGCGGTTTCCAATGCCTTTAAACCGAATTCTCCAAAATTCAAATTGGAAGAAAGACTGGTTCCTTTACTCTTTCCTCTTTGCTGCTTTCTGTATTTTACTCTTTTGGGCATTAAAGCCATTTTAACTTACTCCTTAATTTGCTTTATCTCTTGGTTCTTCTTCTTTAATGCGAATATCCGTGTCATATTTCTCGCCCCTGTATATCCACACTTTTATACCAATGATACCATAAGTAGTCCTTGCCTCTGAAAAGCCATAATCAATGTCCGCGCGCAATGTTTGAAGAGGTATCTTTCCCCATTTATATCCCTCGGATCTCGCGATTTCCGCTCCACCTAAACGCCCGGACATATTGATCTTTATGCCTTGGCCTCCGGATTCCCTGTGTGTTTGTACGGTCTTTTTCATAACACGCCTGAACGGTATCCTCTTTACAAGCTGAAACGCGAGGTTATCAGCTACGATCTTCGCGTCCAAACCAGGATTACGCACTTCCCTTATATCTATCTGCAATTTATTCTGATCCCCTACTATCTTCTGAACATCTTCCTTTAATCTTTCTATCTGAGCGCCTTTACGACCGATAACCATCCCCGGACGTCCTGAAAAGATAATAACCCGAGTCTGCTTATTAGTTCTCTCAATATCAATATGAGAGATCGAAGCGGTGGACAGCTCTTTTTCTATCAATTTACGAATTTTAGCGTCCTGAAATAATTTTTTCGGGAAATCCTCTTTAGACGCATACCATCTACTGTTCCAATTACGTATTATCCCTAATCTGAAACTTATCGGATGTACTTTCTGTCCCATACTATTTGGTCTCCTTAACTTTGTCTAATTCAATATGAATATGCGCTGTCCTATGTCGAATAGGGGTTGCTCTTCCCATAGTAGCGGCCCTGAATCTCTTTAACATAGGTCCGCCATCAGCACTAATGGCCGATATAAAAAGATCCTTAGTTAAAAATTTTTCCTGCCTTTCGTTATTGGCATTCGCGAAAACCGAGTCCAGAACTTTCTTTATAGTAGGACACGCCCCCTTGTTCGTATTGTTCAATATAAACTCCGCTTGTTCAACTGTTTTGCCTTTTATCAGATCGATCACTAATCTTGTTTTCCTGACCGATAACCTCATATATTTAGCTTCTGCTTTTGCAATCATTTTTCCCTCTCTCTATTACTACCATTCACAAAACACTACTAAGTCTTTTCCATTGAAGTCTTTGTAGCCGCACCATGACTTCTGAATTTTCTGGTAGGCGAAAATTCCCCAAGCTTATGCCCTACCATATCTTCTGTTACGAATATAGAATTAAATATTTTACCGTTATGAATTGAAATCGTCAACCCGACAAATTCCGGCATAACAACGGATCTTCTTGACCATGTTTTTATGGGTTTCTTGCTCCCAGAGCTTAATGTAGCGTTCACTTTTTTAGTCAAACTTTCATCCACAAATGGACCCTTCTTGATTGACCTCGACATATCTTATTTCCTCCGTTTTACTATTTTATCATTGGATGCTTTGTTCTTTATACGTGTTTTCAAACCTTTAGTGATCTTTCCCCATGGTGTTGAAGGATGTCTCCCCCCGGAAGATTTACCTTCACCGCCACCCATAGGATGGTCAACAGGATTTTTCGCGACAGCACGGGATTTAGGTCTTCTCCCTAAATACCGGGCTCTACCGGCTTTACCCAACGAAATCTTTTCATGATCGGTATTTCCAACTTTTCCGATCGTCGCGAAACAATTCTCTTTGACCAATCTGATCTCACCACTTGGCATTCTAAGATGTATGTTCCCGGCATCTTTAGCCTCAAGAATGGCATTATTCCCGGCTGACCTGGCAATTTTAGCGCCTTTACCGGGATCCAATTCTACACAATACACCTCCGCTCCGATCGGTACATTTTTAAGCGGCATAGAATTGCCGACCTCTATCTTCACCTCTGGACCTGACAGAGTAGTCATCCCCACTTTAAGCCCGACTGGCGCTATTACATAACCTTTTTCCCCATCCTCATAACGTGTTAACGCTATATACGCGGAACGGTTAGGATCATACTCAATACCGATCACTTCGGCTTGCTCGTCAATCCGGTCGCGCTTAAAATCCATAACACGATAACGGCGTTTATGCCCGCCGCCACGGTATCGAG
>JAGLIU010000188.1 GCA_023142805.1 Candidatus Omnitrophota bacterium
TGTACGAAGTTGGACTTAAACTTGATAGAATTCGGGATAAAAACAGAACTGAGTACGAGGGGCAAGTTCTTCCGGGCGGTAAGCCAGGAAGTTATAAAGAGATGCTTTTGGTGTTGCCTGACCAGCCTGGTAAATATATCGTGTATGATTATGCGGCGGCTGACGCTGTAGATGGAGAATATAGAGATTATATCGTCGCAAAATATGATACTAAAGATGAAGCAATTGAAAAAGTAAACGGAAATAATGATTATGCTTTTGCTACGGAAAACCAGCTATCTAGCGACTTTATGTCTCATCATTTTCCGGAAGCCCCGAACCTCCTTGTCCATATCCGAGTAGACGAACGAATCGACGCTGAAGGCGATAAGACTTTATTTATAAATGAAATTCAAAGTGACCACAGTAATGAAATGCGAAAACAGTTGGAAAATATAGAAAAAGATATTACAAATAACTTTAAGACAATAGTTGGAAACATGGAAAAACAAGGAGTCTTAAAGGAGATTTGTTGATGAAAACATATTATGTGTATATTCATAGAAGAAAAGACAATAATCGACCTTTTTATATTGGATGTGCGACAAACCAAGGAACCAAGAATACCTCAAGGGGCAAGTACTCACGAGCTTATGATGTTATTTTGCGTAGGCCAAGATGGTTTGAGGTTAGAGAAGAGGCTGGCGGCCTTTGCGTTGAAATTTTTTTTGAAACTACAAGTCATGAAAAAGCATACGCAATGGAGAAAAAAATTGTTGATTTGTATGGAAGAGAAAAATTTAACAATGGGTTGCTGGTAAATGAATGTAAAGGGGGGATTGGGGCTCCGGGCCAATTTAATAGTGAGAAAACAAAAAGAAAAAAATCTATAACAAAACTTGGCCACCTTAATCCTCAATATGGAAAACATGGCTTTGAAAGTTCTGTGGGCAAACATGTTATGAACACTGTAACAAAAGCAAAATATGGAAGTATAATGGAGGCTGCACGACAAGAAGGCCTTCGTGCAGTAATGCTATATCAATATCTTGATTCCAAAAGTCCACTTAAAAACCATACCAATCTCGTGAGAATTTAATTATGGCTTGCGTATACCTATATCAAGGAAAATCTTTAAGCAAAGATGAATTTGTCAAAGAGTTGCTTGACATGAAACCGTCTGAAGCATCAAAGTATATGCCTGGCGTTACTTCTATCCCAGACGTCCCCTTCATTAAATCCGATACAGCCTGGTCAATGCTAGGCATCAAAAAAGCAATTCAATACGCCGCTACAAATGGCTTCGACAAAATAGCATGGCCTTCTACCCCTGAACAAATTTACGAGATAGAAGGATGGGGTGAAGTAATCAAGGAAGATGGTCGGTATAAAAACCTGGATGGCGAAAATGATGTAACCGCTATTGTCAATCGGTATCTCGTTGATTTGCCAAGAAATGTCAATCGGTTCCTTAAATCTCAAATCAAAACTGATGTTAAAGTCGAAAAGGCCGAAATTCCAACCCATAAACCTCGTAAAAAAATAACACTAGGAGGGGAAGAAACGGGCAAGATGGTCACTACCACTTCTCCTGTTACGATTAATTCTGTTGATATTTCTTCTTTTGCTGAACAAGTCAGGCGTGAAGGTGTTCCTCTGTTTTCCATGGCTGGCAAGAAGGCCGTGACTGAAAAAGCCCCAATGTTTTCTAAGCAGGCAACAACCTTCCAGGACACACTCGGCCTGACCACAGAAGAAGACCTCGCGATAAACAGGAAGCATCAAAAAGATATCAAACGCGCGGCCTTTAATAGCATCAAAAGAGTAGCAGCCGAGATAAAAGAAGGCGCTGATAAATTCCTTGGTTCCATTTCTACCAGGCTCGGTAATATCAGTCCAAAAATCAAGGCCAAAATGCGTAGACTGGATTTTGACATCGGAATATTACATGCAAAGGATGTTGAAACCGTTGAAGGAATGCTGCGTAAAGAAAAGAAAATGACTAGGGATGATTATGCAGATTTTGATTATGCTCGGAAAAACTCAGCGATAGAAGTTATTGATCGGTTGGTTGATAAATATAATATGAGGACTGAATATCAGGCTTACCGTGATACGCTGGATAGGATAGCAAAAGAGGCGCATGATGTAGGGTTGGTTTTCGGAGAGATAGAAGAATATGCACCACGTATTTTAAAAGACAGCAAAGGCTTTCTCACAGCTATCGGTAAAGCGGACGAATGGCCTGTATATTCAGATGCGATCAAAGAAAAGGCCCACGAACTGGATATTGATGTCGATACCTTGGACGTTGATCAAAGGGCGAATATAATTTCAAGTATGATCTTGGGCGGCTGGTCGGGACTTGGTGGCGTTTCTGCCATGAAACATAGAAAACTGAAAAAAATTCCACCTGAATTGAATCAATATTATATGGGGTCAGATGCAGCTTTGATGCAGCATCTGTATTCCATGCGTAAATTGATTGAAGCTCGAAAGTTCTTTGGTAAAATTCCTGCCAAAGTAACGGAAATGCGTAAACGGATGTATCAGGCTCAGTCAAGAATCAGGCAGCTCACTAAAGAAATTGCTGCTGCAACCGATGAAAAAGAAATACAGAAATTAAAAAGACGTAAGAACAAAAATATAGGACTTGAGAAACAGTATACCGCCTATATTACAGCATACGCCACACAACGAGACTACAAAGAGAATATAGGCGTTTATGTTGACGAACTAATAGTCAATGAAGAGGTTAAACCCAAACATGAACGTGTTTTAAATGAGATATTGATTGCTCGTTTCCACGAGAAAGGCACCAGGGGGCTTGTACAGTCCTACAAAAATTTGTCATACATTGACACTATGGGCAGTCCTATATCAGCTTTAACACAAATAGGTGATTTAGCGTGGGCCATGTATGAAGGTGGTATGATTAAAACACTAAAGCATGCCTATAAATCTATTAGAAAACGCTCCAGAATAACCAAAGAGGATGTCGGTGTTTCACGTATAGCCCAGGAATTTGCTGATGCAGGAACCTTGTCAAGCGCTGTAAACACCGTATTCAAGCTGGTCGGTCTTGAAAAAATAGACTCTATCGGTAAAGAAACTTTAATGAATACTGCCTTGGAGAAATATCAAGAGCAGGCCAAAGAGAACCCGGCAGAATTGAAAAAACAAATTGGGTCAATTTTTGAAGGTGAAACCGATAATGTTATTAACGATCTTATAAAGGATAAAATTACGGACAATGTGAAGCTTCTTGTTTATTCCAGATTGCTTGATTTTCAACCGGTTGCTTTATCTGAAATGCCCCAAAAATATCTTGATGCAGGAAATGGTCGTTTGTTTTACATGCTCAAAACTTTTACTCTAAAATCTTTTGATGTTTTTCGGAATGAAGCATATAATAAAATTAAAAAGGGTGACGTTCAGGGGTTTAAAAATTTAGTTCGTCTTGCGTGTTTTTTCGTTCTTGCCAATGCCGGGGCAGATGAAATAAAGGATTTCTTCTTAAGAAGGCATACTGACTTTGAAGATCGAGTGACTGACAATATACTCAGGTTGTTTGGGGTAAGTAAATTCGTGACTTGGAAGGCAAGAACCGAGGGTGTAGGGTCGGCTCTTTCCAGACAAATACTTCCACCCTTTAAATTTATAGACGCAGCTGGGAAAGATATACTCCATGCTGGTGATGAAAAGGGGCTTGAGGTTATGGCTTCTATCCCGATAGCGGGGAAATTGGCCTATTGGCATTTTTTTAGAGGCAAACATAAACGCGAAGATCTGTGGGATAGACGGTTACGAAAGAAAAAAGCAGAATTAAATAAAGTAAAAAACAAACTTGACACATCTAAAAACAAAAGAGAATTTAAGCATAAATATCATACTGAACTTTTGGAGCTTAAAAAAATAAATGAATTTCAAGGGGAATTAAACCAAATAAAAAAACGAATAAATAAATTGAAAAGTTTAACAGAATCCATTACGAGAAAAGAATATATTCAAAAACTGACGCTTAAAAGGACTAATATGATTAAATTATATTTAAAATAGTTAATAGAAAATGGCGAAAGATAGGCTCATTACCGAAAAGATGTCTTCCGAACATCCTGCTTTCGCTTATTTAAATCGGAACATCTACGGAGGGTGACATGAGCAAAAAAATTAATTTAACAGGGAAAAAGTTTGGGCGTTTAATTGTTATTAAAGAAAAAGGACGATGTAATGATGGGAAAATTTCTTGGGAATGTCTTTGTGTTTGCGGTAAAATTAAAAATGTATGTGGTGGTAGTTTGCGTCAGGGCCTCACCCTATCTTGTGGTTGTTTAAGAACAAAACATGGAATTTCTAAAACACCTACCTATAAATCATGGGCTGACATGATTCAAAAATGTAATAATTCAAACAATCCAAGGTACAAAGATTATGGTGGCCGAGGAATTAAAGTTGAAGATCCTCGTTGGTTTGTTTTTGAAATGTTTTTTAAAGATATGGGAATATGCCCCGATGGTTTGACTATTGATCGAATTAATAATGAAAAAGGTTATTGTAAAAAAAATTGTCATTGGACGACAAGATCGGAACAAAGCATTAACCAAAGATTGTCAAAAAGAAATACTTCTGGAACAAGAGGTGTTGATTTTCATAAACAAAGCCAAAAATATCGTGTTCGCATTATGATAAGAGGGGAACAATATAATATT
>JAGLIU010000189.1 GCA_023142805.1 Candidatus Omnitrophota bacterium
TTTAGCCCTGTCATAGCTATACCCTTTATGATATATTTTTGAAAAAGCAGATAAACCACAAGCATGGGCAATGTCGCTATCACAGCTCCGGCCATTACCATCGCGAAATTCGCCCCGAACTGCCCCGTTAAGGTAGCCAGAGCCAAGGGCAGTGTTTTCATGCTGCTTGTATGAATAATGACTAAAGGCCACACAAAATTATTCCACTGCTGTAAAAACGTAAATATAGCAAGTGTCGCTAAAACAGGTTTAATAAGCGGCAATATTACTTTTTTATAGATCATAAACTCACTACATCCGTCTATTTTCGCGGCATCTATCAAATCGTCCGGAATACTGTATATGAATTGCCTGTTCAAAAATATCCCGAACGCGCACCATGCCATTGCAGGTATAATAAGACCTCTGTATGTATTAAGCCACCCGAGATTCTTTACTATAACAAAACCCGGGATTATGTTCACTTGCCAGGGAATCATAAGTGACCCAAGAAATATAAAAAACAGCTTATCTCTGCCCCAAAATTTATGTTTAGCAAACGCGTATCCGGCAAGAGATGTCGCGAACACATTAAAAAGTGTAATAGATCCCGCTACAAAAAGGCTGTTAAATAAATATCTCAACATCGGCACCATACGGAACAAATCCCTGTATGGCTCAAGAGTCGGATTTTTCACTATAAAACTTGGAGGAAATGCCTGGATCTCTTCAAGAGGTTTGATCGAAGTTACAAGCATCCATACATACGGAAGCGCCATTGTAACCGCGCCGGCTATAAGAAATACATAGATAAACGCTTTTACAGTAAAAGAATCTTTTCTGGTTTCTATATCACGTGACATCTTTCAATCAACCTCCCGGTTGTTTCCAAGCGTATCTAATTACGACCTTGGTATTCACCACTACATTAAATCAAAATTATCGCACCTGATCTCTAATACTTTACATCACTCTTCATCAAGCGCTTGCTCATCATAGTAAGCACAAAAATCCAAAGAAATATCACATATGCCAATGCTGAAGCATACCCCATTTGAAATTTCTGAAACCCTTTATCATATAAATAAGCCACTATGGTAAGACCGCTATTTAAAACTCCGCCTATTCCGCCCTGACCCCCCGTCATAATGTATACCTGTTCAAATACCTGAAAACTAAAAATAAAACTCATCATCGTAACAAACACTATGGTAGGTTTCAAAAGCGGCAGCGTAATATTAAAAAATTTCGTCCAGAATCCCGCGCCATCTATCTCCGCCGCTTCATACAAGGCATGAGGAATGGTCTGAAGTCCCGCTAAAAAAAGGATCATATTGTATCCCACCCCTGCCCAAACGGACATTATCATTATCGACGGCAATATCCAGGTAGGACTCGCGAGCCACTCTATCGGTTGAAACCCAAATTTCATAATAAGAAAGTTAAATAACCCATATTTCTCTCCCGCGTAAAGCCACTTCCAGATCACTGAAACCGCGACTATAGCGGTGACCGTAGGCAAGAAAAATATAGATTTAAAGAAATTTTTGAATTTTATCTTTTGATCAATAGCGACAGCAAGCAGTAAAGACAGACATATGCCTATAGGCACAACACCTACAACGTATTTCACGGTATTCCCTATAGCTTTCCAAAAAAGAGGATCGTCAAAAAGTATCGTTTTATAATTCGCTAATCCAACAAATTTAGGAGGGTGAATAACATTGTAACGGGTAAAAGACCAAAAAAACGATATAAAAACCGGAGCTAATTGGAATATAAAGAATAAAAAAAACGGTAACGCGATAAAAAGATACGATATCTTTTGCTTATTGAGTTTCTGCCAAAATGATTCGTTCTTCATTAAAACTTCCTTTTTCTACGCTTTTCGATAAAACCATCAAGAATAACAGACCCTTGTATTTTACAAAAATTTCACCATTCTGTCAATTATATTATAAAAGAGTTTAAAAAGGTGTGCTTTATATCTGCATACTATCTTTTTTGGTTTTTTTCACATTTTACTTACAAAAAAAGATAGTTCCTAATCTCTTCCACGGCTAAACCGGAGTAAAAGTATCAATTATCCGGCACTTGGTATGTGCTTTTATAGTAAAAGTAACTGCCGCTGCCGGCACAATAAGCATCTTCCCGCCTGATAAGGCTTTGGGGACCTCAAAACACCCATCCCTCGTAACAACTTCCGCTTTTCCTTCTACTGAAACAAGATTATGAAAACTGGAAATATCACTTAAATTCAATTCCGCTCCCGCTTTCAAGATTATTCGATTAACCTCAAGTCCTTTATCCCCAAATCCACCGGGAAGCTGTTCTATGGTATATTTCTCGTTTGCTTCTATCACAAAAGAAGAAGTTTTTGAAGGCAAAGACGCTTTCATTTCCCCGATCCTATCAAGATCCAATTTTTTCTGAGCACCCGCTCTTTTATACTCGGGGAAATAGTATCTCACAGGATACGTCTCTCCGTCTTCCAAAGACTGTGTCGG
>JAGLIU010000019.1 GCA_023142805.1 Candidatus Omnitrophota bacterium
AAAACGTTTTTTAAGAATATAAGCCGGAATATAAAAAAACAGGAGTGACAATTTAAGAAAGGGAAAAGTGAAAAAAATATTTAATTCAACAGCGATACTGTTACTTATGACAATGGTTGTTTTTTCAGGATGTAGTCAGCAACAGGCTACAGAAGAGGTTAAGATCAATGAAGGAGAACCTTTGGTGTATCTTGCCGCTGTAGGGGCTGTAGCGTCGAGTTTTGATAAAACTCCCGACTGGGCTCCGGAACCTAACCCCATGGCACCTGCTGATGGTAATATGCTTACGCGTTGGTCAAGCGGGTATGAAGAAGGTGAGCAATGGATCTATTTTGAGCTTGGAAAAGAGAGTGTTGTAAGTGATGTTATCGTGAGATGGGAACGTGCTCATGCTACCGAATATAAGATACTTGTGTCGAAAGACGCTAAAAAGTGGAAAGAAGTATATCACGAAAAATCATCAAAAGGAGGAAGCCAGGAGGCTGTTTTTTCTTCTGCTAGATGTAAGTATGTGAAGATACTGGGACTTAAGAGAGTAAATTTGTCCTGGGGTATATCGATATGGGAAGTTGAGATATACGGTCCTAAGAGTGAAAATTCGCAAGCCGTCATAACAAAATCCCAATATCTCTCTAAAGGCGAGGATGAGACAAAAAAAGAAGAAGCGGCGGAGTTGATCAAGAAGTTAGCGGCTGAGGTTGTTCCCTTAAGCAAAAATGATTTTCAGAAGGGTATTGTGTATACTTCGTGGATGGCGGATGAGTTATCTGATCCGGCCTCAGATTTTACGTTAGCCGGTCTTAAAGAGATGGGTATGGATACCATAGCTATAATGATCCCGGCGTATCAGGAAACCTTGCGTTCCGAGAAAGTTTTTGTGAATGACGGCCCTAGTGGGGATACACCTACGATGGAGTCTCTGAAACACGCTATTCAGACATGTCATAAACTCGGGATGAGAGTTATGCTCAAGCCGCATGTTGATCCGCGTACGGATGAGGCCAGGATAAATATAATGCCTTCTGAAAAATGGTTTGATAGTTATGAAGCGTTTATCGTCAAGTACGCGAAGTTCTCTCAGGAGAACAATGTGGAAATGTATTCCATCGGGACAGAGCTTGAAGCAACCAGTTTTGAGGCTTGGACGCATAGATGGGATCAGCTAATTGTTAAAGTAAAGGCTGTTTATACCGGAGCTCTCACTTATTCGGCTAACTGGACGGAATATAAAGAGGTGCCTTTTTGGGACAAAATGGACTATGTAGGACTAGACGCGTATTTTCCTTTGACAAATGACAATGAGGCTTCACTTCAGGACCTTATAGATTCATGGGAGGGAATAGCGGATGAAATAGAAGAATGGAGACAGGAAAAGGGGTTAACAGATAAGGGTGTTGTGCTTACAGAGATAGGGTATCCTTCAGCCGATGGCGCGAACAGGCAGCCGTGGGTGGCTATATCGGAGACAGAGGATCAGCAGGAACAGGCGGATTGTTTGGAAGCTGTGTTTACGGTATTACATAAACGGTCGTGGTTTAAAGGGTATTACGTCTGGCAATACTTCCCCCAGGAAAGATGGAGTCCATTAGGATTTACTGTTGACGGGAAACGGGCGGAAGAGGTTATAAGAAAATGGACAAATAGTTTGACGTGAGTGAAGTGAAAAAGGAGGAAAAATGAAAAAAGCAATATTAACATTGATGGTAGCGGGATTGTTGTTAACAGGAGTAAGTGTATCTGCTGAAGAGGAAGTTCTTTTCAGTTTTGAGAAGGGTCTGGAAGGTTGGGATATCCCCAGTTGGGCATTTGAAAAACCTGATCATGTTCAAAAAGAGATAAACTCGTCTGATCTCTACGCGTCTGAGGGAAGTAGCAGCCTTGAGGTTCTGGCGGATTTTCCCGGCGGCAAATGGACAGGTGCCATAGTTGAGGTAATGCAATTCATGGACTGGACAGATGCCAACATGATCGCATGTGATGTATATGTGCCCGAGGACGCGCCTCAGGGGCTGAAAGCTTCTATAATACTAACTGTTGGAGACGCGTGGAAATGGGTTGAAATGAGCAGATCTTACGAATTAGTTCCCGGTGAATGGATCACATTGAAAGGTGACTTGTTACCGGGTAGTATCGATTGGAGAAGAGTACAGGTAGACGAAGCTTTTCGCAAGGATATACGCAAACTGGATGTAAGGATATGCTCAAACAATAAGCCCGCGTATACCGGATCGCTATATGTTGACAATGTAAGGCTTATAAAATAAAACTATTGTTTAACAAAGGGGAAGATATGAGTGTTTTTCGGAAAAAATATGCCGGTTTATTTATTTTGATGTTCTGTGTAACGGTGTTTTGTTTTACCGGTTGTGGCAAGGAAGAGGCCGCGGATGATAAAACTAAGGCAAGTACGGAGAAAGAGGTAAAAGTAGCGGTTCCGTCCAGTGCTCCGATAACAGAAGAAAGAGTATATTACGGGTTTGAGGAAAATCTAAGTGGTTGGGAAATACCTCTATGGTCGCAAGGTAAATCGGACTATGTCGCGGAAGAAATATTGGTTTCTGATGAATTTTCTTCCCATGGAGACAAAAGTATGAAGATCACGTCGAATTTTCCCGGGGGACTTTGGGCGGCGTCATTAGTTGAGATACAGCAATATCTGGATCTTAGTCCCTATAGAGTGGTTAGGGCGGATGTTTATATTCCGCAGGATGCTCCCGTAGGTCTAAAAGCAAAGTTTATATTGACGGTGGGAGAGAATTGGAAATTTGTTGAAATGAGCCGTAGTGTACCGTTAGTGCCCGGCGAATGGATCGTGTTAAACGCTAACATAGAACCCGGGAGCTATGATTGGAAAAGGGTTGTGCCTGACGAAGATTTTGCGCGGGATGTAAGGAAGATCGCTATAAGAATAGAATCAAATCGTAAACCGCGATACATTGGTTCGATATTCATTGATAACATTCGAGCCGGAAAGTAAGAACAAAAATCAGGTATCAGGTTTGTGACGAAAAAGGTATTGATCTTGTGTCCCGAACTTTATGCCTGATTTTTTTATAGTGTTAGTTAGAATTTATTAGTTCTCTCAGAAAATATAATGTTTTACCGGAGAACAATCGAGAATTAAGAAAGGAAGGATCATGAATATTAAAAAAATAATTCCAATAATTGTTATATTGCTTATTGTCGCGGCAATTGTCGGAGTGAGATTAATGAAACAGCCGTCTGTTCCTTTGGAGTTTCAGAAAGGAATTGGATATGTTACATGGTCTCAGGACGGGTATCTGAATCCACAAGCGTGTAAATCCCTAGCAAAAATTAAGGGTATTAACAGCAACTGGATCAGTGTTCTTGTGACATGGTATCAGACAACTCCATGGAGCGGAGATATTAGGAAAACAGATAAAACGCCTTCGGATGAATCTGTTATTCAGGCTATAAATACGGCACATAAGTTGGGATTGAAAGTTATGTTTAAATTACATCTGGATCTTCTTGATAAGTCCGACGGTAGCTGGCGTGGTGAGATAGGCGCTACAGATGAAGCTGCCTGGGAAGAATGGTTTGAGAAATATACGGATTTTGTTATGTACTACACGAAAATGGCCAATGAACAAAATGTAGAAATGATATGTGTAGGAACAGAACTTTCAACTTCCGCCGCGGTTAAAGGGTATATGTGGAGGGATCTTATAGGGACAGTCAGAAAGAATTACTCCGGAGCGTTAACTTATGCCGCGCATTGGGACAGATATCCGGATATAAGATTCTGGGATGTCTTGGATTATGTCGGGATCAACGCGTATTTTCCATTAACTGAAAAAATGGTGCCTACACTTGAAGAACTTAAAGAAAATTGGGTCAAATGGGTTGAAGAGATAGAGGAGTTTCAGTCAAGAGTAAACAAACCCATTATTTTTCCGGAAATAGGATGTTCTTCAGCTGATGGAGCGGCTATAAGGCCGTGGGAGCATGTGCCTAGAACCGAGGTAAATCTTCGGTTACAAAATGATTATTATCGCGCGTTGTTAGAGGTTTTTTGGGAAAAAGAGTGGTTTTATGGTCTCTACTGGTGGTATTGGGGGACTAATCCCAATATGGGTGGAGTGTATAACCGGGGTTTTACTCCTCAAAATAAACCAACTGAGGAAACTATAAAGAAATGGTTCAGTAAATCAGTTAGAAAATAGTTCCGGCAGGCAGGATTTAATTATGAAAAGCTTTGTTGTTAAGGAAGACAGGTTAAGCGAAAAAGAGCGTAGGAATCTCAGTATACTTGATGCTATCCGTAGAGGGAAGGAAGTATCTCGCGCGGAAATTTCTAAGACTACCGATCTTAACATTGTTACGATATCCAATTATGTGAATAAATATATCAAGAGTAAGATGGTTTTTGAAACCGGGCTGGATATATCCACCGGTGGAAGAAGACCGGAATTGCTTAAATTAAATTGCGAATATGGATATAGTATAGGTATTGATCTGGGATTCCCTCAGATAACGGACGATTCTATAATCGTAGGTGTTGTGATGGATCTTTCCGGTGAGGTTAAGGCTAAAGAAGTGATCAGAAAAGAGAACGATTCTTTTGAGGTTTTGATCGAGAAAGTTGTGGATCTTACGGATATTTTGATACAAAAGACCGGGATTTCTTTATCCGACGTAAAAGGTATAGGAGTAGGTATCTGGGGTGTTCTTGACAGGTACAAAGGTATGGTTAGATATGCCGTGGAGGAAGAGAAGATAGTAAGCTATACAAAATTATCAGGTGCATTGGAAGATAGATTTAATGTTCCGGTTGAGGTAGAACATGACGCTACATTAGCGGCTTTTGGTGAAAGATGGGCAGGTATAGGAGCTTCAAGTGTTGTGGAAAATCTTATATTTTTATGTTCGGATTCCAGCTGTGGTTTTATTATCCGCGATGAAATATATTACGGATCCGGTAAAAGCGCGGGAGAGTTGAATATTAATCCCCCGATTTCAGGAGAGGAATCTGATAAAAAAAAATGTTGGTCCAGTTATGATTATGGATGTTGTATGCGTTCCAGAGGAATTGATCTTGGGATAGTGAGTAGTCTTACGGATCATTTTACTGAAAATATGGAGGAAAACTCGATTATTATGGATTTGGCCGGGGGTGATGTTAGCAATATAAGTTTTGGTAAGGTTGTTGAAGCCGCCGAAAAAGGTGATGAATTAGCAAAAAAAACTATAGCGGAAGCCGGAGAGTATCTTGGCGCGAAGATAGCGTTTTTAGTCAATCTTTTTAACCCTGAAATGATCATTATAGGTAGAGGTGTGGAGAAGGCCGGAGACAGTTTTTTTTCTTCGGTAAGGAAAGCTGTAAGGAAATGGGCCTATGATGAATCTGTTAAAATTGTTAAAATAGTTCCGACTAGTTTGGGCGAAGAGGTTGTTGCTGTGGGTGCGGCCGCGCTTATTATACAGAAGGCATTCGCGAAGATATAAAAATAGTTTATCGTTAATAGTTAGTAGTGTTCTGTACGCGGGGTTATATAAGCATAAGTTGGGGTACGCACAAGTTGTCTAAAAGGGTAAATATTAAGGCAGAGAGACTATGAACATCAAAATGATAACTAAACAAAGGGGAGGGTAAATGGAGTTAACCCGAAAATTGATATCGTTAGTACTAGTCGGAACTTTTGCGTTTTTTTGCAGTAGTTGTGGGGAGCAAGTGCGTGAAGATAAGCTTGTTATGTGGCTTGTTGGATCAGAAGCACAAGCAAAAGCTATAACAAAATTAAGTGAAAAATTTACTGAGGCAACCGGGACAAAAGTGTCTTGTCAGGCTATTTCCTGGGGAGACGCGCATAGCAAGTATTTGACATCCATTGCCGGAGATGTGTCTCCGGACATAGGTACTATGGGGCTTACTTGGGGCATGGAATTTGGGACATTAGGCGCTATGGTCGATTTAAAGAAAGAATTTTCGTCGGATATAACGGAAATGGAAAAGAAAATTTTTCCCGGAGTGTTAAGGTCTACACAGGTCGGTGATAGTGTGTACGGTATACCTTTTGATCTATCAGAACATATTATGTATTACAGAAATGATATTATACCGAACCCTCCTAGAACTTGGGATGAGCTGTTAGCGTTACTAAAAACTCTCAAAGGGCAGGGCAAAGGTATGGTGATAGATTGGGGTTCTTTAGGGTGGATCGGATATTCACCGTTTTTCTGGCAGGCCGGAGGATCTTATTATAATAAAGATCGTACTAAAGTTACCGTTGATAGTCCTGAGGGGGCGGAAGCTCTCAGGTTTTTTGCCGAGCTTTATAAGGCAGGGGTTCCTAAGACAAATGTACCTGTAGAGCAGGGGATGCGTACAGGAGATTTTCCTTTGGCAATATCAGGGAACTGGAAAATTATAAGTTTAACGTTGGGAGCACCTGAGATAAAAGGAAAGTGGTCAATTTCCACTTTACCCGAAGGACCATCCGGAAAGGGGACGGCTTTTATCGGAGGAAGGGTATTGGGAATTTTTTCCAGGTCTGAAAAGAAGACAGAAGCCTGGGAGTTTATTAAATTCTTATTTAACCCTGAAAACCAGCAGTTGATCTATAAAGATTCTCTTGAGACAGAAGATTCTTATCTCCCGCCGAATATGGATAGTTGGAAAAACCTTAAGATGGATCCCTCTCTCAAAAATGTTTTAGAAAAGCAGGCAAAAGACGCTAAGGGACCGCCTCCGGTATTGGCGTGGGATGCCAGCACACGTTTCTTGGATCATGCTATACAAATGGTTATTCTCAAAGGCGCGGATCCGGGCAGTGAACTGAAAATCGCGGCACAGAAGATGCAGAAAGAGTTAGATTCGAGAAAATAATAACAGGGAGATATGGTAAGCCGTGTCCCCATATATAGATTTTATCAAAAAAACCCCGAGGATTTGATCCCCGGGGTTTTTTACATATAATAAACTTTGAACTCCCAACCGTGAAAATATCAATCAGAATCGCGCGGAGATCTTGGCAACTATTTCCTGATAAGCTGTTGTATTTCGTCCCCAGATAGTATTACCATATTGCAATTCAAGATTCAAGGCTTGGCCTTTTTTAGCGAGTTCATCGTGCTCGGATATTTCTTCTTTACCTGTTAATTGATCATATAGAGTGAGAAGTTGAAAAGAGGGACCGATACGCCATATAGCATATTCCTCTTCTTTGGTTCCGCTACCGTCATGTGACCAGTAGCCGTCTATTTCTGTTTTTAATAGCAACCAATCCAAAGGCCAACAACCCACTTCGATAAAGAAGGGTATATCGTTACAAACATCATGGTCCTTAAATCTATACCCATATTCAGCTCCTACGTAGAAAGGCATAGCGGTATCAAAGTATTTACCGATGAGTCCTCGCAACTCTACTGAATTGTTACGGTCATGCAGCTCGGGCGCTTCAGCTACATCCGAAAGCGGGAGATCATCATATGGTATATAGATGGAGGTTTTAATTTGACCGCTGAGTACAACAGGATCTTCAAGTAATCTTAAACGTGCTCCAAAATCTACATTTGTGATACCATGATTTTGAACTGAATACGTGCCCCAGTTAGTCGGGCGAGCGTACTCTTTATATTTGTCCTCTTTGTATTCCATTGATCCCATTAGAGTTAAGTTCTCTAATAAACCATATTCGACTTTTGAGGCCATGCCCCAACCCCAGCTTCTAGCGTCACGCGAAAATCTTCGGCGATCACCATCCGGCCCAAAATCTTCTTTTGCCCAATGAACTTTCATGTACTGTTCAAGCCCCACAGTATTTTTTGGCAGCGTCCATGCGCCCGCGAACGCGAATTGTGGTATGGAAAAACACGCGATTATTAAAAATGCTATGATTTTTTTCATAATACTCCTTAACCTTTATGATCTGTCGGATCTAAATAACGCGAAAAATTATACCGCATGATCTTTGTTCTTTGCCGGATGGTAAGAATACCAGCCAAACTTTAAAATCAAGTATATATTATAACATTATAAGAAGTCAAGGTGAAGCAAAATGTAAGTTTTTATTGATATTAACAAATGGTGTATAAAAGAAGCAAGTTTT
>JAGLIU010000190.1 GCA_023142805.1 Candidatus Omnitrophota bacterium
TGAAATATTGAAAGTCAGATTGGAAAATAAAGCATAATTGTAAACCTCTAGCATACTGGTTTGGCTGCCAACAGTTGATCCATAAATACGACTATCCCTGGAGAACTCATTATCTTCAGTTGAAAAAAATGCACCGATAGACCAATTAATATCTGTTTCTTTGCTACTTAGCCTAAATTCTTGAGTCCATTGAGTTTGACGTTGGGTTAATTGGCTGGTTAGAAAGGGTGTTGGGTTAAAATCAAAATCAATAAAGAAAGGATCAAGTTGCCAGTCTCGGCGAGTTGTTACCGATAGAAATTCCAGGCTATCATGTTGATAATTAATTCTTAATGCTTGCATATTCGAATGCTGCTCAAGCTTGCCATTTTCGTCCGATTGAATCTCTAACGGGTCATCGCTACTCAGTGCTGAATAATGCGGGTTTGCATCTTTAAAATCATCACCATTGACCATTAATTTGATATTCCAATTAACTGAGGGCTGCCAGCTTAAAGAACCATGCCCACTGATATGATTTTCTTCATCAGGTGTATTATTTAGAAAGCTGTTGTACATATAGCCATCACTATGCGCGTATGCCCCGCCTAGACTAAAGAATAATTTATCTTTGATAAGGGCTCCGTCAACATGTCCTTCAGTAGCCCAGCTATTAAAGCGGGCATAACTTGCAGATAAATGGGTATTAATTTTATTTTCTGGTTTTTCACTGTGCACATTAAACAGGCCAGCATAACTGTTTTTACCAAACAAGTGCCCGTGTGAGCCTCGATAAACCTCAATGCTTTCCACAGCAGATAGTCGGTTGGAATAACTGGAAGTACTCCCATAGGGAACATCATCAATATAAAATACGACAGAAGGTTCACTAAAGATGGCGGTGTTAGTTAAACCTCTGACTGTAAGAATACTGTAAAGTGAGCGCCTGCCAGCATCAAAAAAGTTGAAATTAGGTATTTCACGAGTAACCTCTTGAACTGACTCAATACCATGCTCTTCAATCTCCTGTAAGACAAAAATATTGCCGCTGTAGGGCCTATCCATAAATAAATCTGTATTATCAATAGATTCTGTAACTACCATGTTTTCCAGTGATAACGCATGCTTCTCACTATCTATAGCTAAACTATTTTTACAGGGTAATATACAAAAAAAAATCAATAAGGCTCTCATAGGGTAGACATAGATCTGTCTTGTTTTTTTGAAAACCAACTGGGAATGCTTTGTTTGATTTCGTCGGGGACAACACTGTCACCATGTAAATCAAGAAATAAACTCAGTGCACCATTCAATAAATTAATACGAGCTTGTTCATTAATGAAATGTTTGATCAACGTATAATGAGCTCGTTTTAAGTACAAAAATGCTTCTTGTTTAGGAATTGAGGTAGCAATTATTCTCATTTCCTTGGTGAAAGCGTTTGGTATGTCGGATCTGTATGATATGTATGAAATGATTTTTTCTTTTTTGCTAAAGGAAAAGAAGTCTAAATTTTCTAGGTATTCGATAATTTCAAGTACTTTTTCTTGGTCTCCCAAAGCCTTGTAAGCGTTACACTCCACCGACTTTAAAAGTATAGAAAATATAGACTTCTTATCTACAATTTCTTGTCCGTGCTGGTAATAAGCAATACCTTCAAGAGTATGTCCTTGATAAACCTTAATTCCACCAATCACTTTATAGCAGGCGGCAAAACTAGAGCCTATTTCAAGTGCCCGATGTGCAAGGTTTTCGCCTAATTCATGATGCCCTAAAAGAAACAGTTTCTCTGCAGCTGCAGCCAAGTAGAGTGGATCATTCTGTATATATTGAAGATGATCAAAGATAAGAGATTTAATTTCCTGTTCTCTGGCTTCAAGATTAACAAAATTACCTGAATAGGTTATCTGCATAAATATGTTACGCGCCAGTAAAATAGCTGTTTGGTGGTCTTCCGGTTTATCCTGTAATGCTTGTCGTAACTTATGTTCGACATCTACAAAATTATCTTGGCCTGGTTCAAATAACCGTGAAGCTTTGTATAAACCCACATCCAGAGAGTCAGTAGCTAACGAAGTTTGTTCTTTTTTACGAAAAATTTCTGAATCCCAAGTTTTATCTTTAATAGTAATGGCCAGCTGATTAATTGACCTAAGCATTTCAGATGGCTGTTGTGATTCAGGAAAAATATAGCGCAAGGTGTCAAAAATATGCCCAGTTCTTCGGTTTAGTGCGACCAGCGTGCAGGTTAAGGTGCTATTAAGGTTAAAAAAGTTGAGCTCAATGGCATAAGTTGAATTTGTATAGAGTGATTGCTTTTCTGCAGATTCATTCGAAGGCAATTTTGTGAATAATTCAATGCGGCGATCTGAAGCAAAATTATTTTTTAAGGCTTGAACCAGGTTTTTCGCAAAAAATTCCGCTGGCTCTTTTATAGTATCAGTGTGAGTGAGACCATAAATAGGACCTACTGAGATATAAATGTTTTCAGTTGATAGGGGTGCTGAAGCGGGCTTTGCAACCCAAATGTAGCCTTCGCCATATTGAGTCGCAATATATTGTGGATTGATAGCTGAATCCCCAAGTTTTCGACGTAGACGGCTAATTAGATAATCTATATTTCGATCGTACGTTTCAGTTTCGGCTTGTTGAACTAAATCTAGCAAGTTAGAGCGTGTTAACAATTGCCCTGGTCGAGCGATAAAACTAACCAGTAAAACACGTTCGTGTTTACTGAATTTTATTTTCTCCTGATCTTTTGTATGTGCGAATACAAAATCATCACTGAAGGCCAAGTCACCAAAGAATTGTTGTTGAGACATATTTTTTATTATGTGAGTGTAGAAGAAGAGTTTCTACACTTTTTTGGCTATACAAATAGGAATGTTAATCATTCTAAATCAAAAATTATAAAAAACCACATATTTCTGCAAGATTGTTTGTGTATATTTTATCTAACACCGATTATGAGCTTCAAAAGAACTTTTATTTCCTTTGAATGGGGGGTAAGAGTGAAATTTGTGAAGAGGGGGTTACGTATTTTCTATGGTATGTAGGTTACGCATAAGACGTGTTGATTTTGATATTACAGTGTTTTTTAGGAAAAATAACTCAATAAATTAAAGGCTGGAAAAATGAAGAATATTATTTATGCGGTACTCTCAATGTATTTTTCTTTAATAATAAATGTTCAAGCAAATGAATCAAATCATAAAAATACATTTTCTCGAACGAGTATAAAAACATCCAAAGGAACAAGAATAAATAAACAGACTAATTATTTCAAAACCACTCAAAATAAAGAATTAAGTGAACTTAAAACACAAAACTCAGTAGTCGATAGGAGGGGAAATAGAGCTGACTATAATGGATTGTTACTTGGCCGGGCTGGTGGTCTTATGAACGAAAGTAAGGCTAGTAATACTAGAGCTAAATGACGGGTGTTAATCGCTTGTGCAAGCAAAGAAATTGTTGGGAATAGCTCAAAAAAATAACTGAAAGGGGCAATGTTTATTTGATATTGCCCCTTTCAGTTTTTTATTACTTAGCCGCAGTTGAACGGTAATACTCAATCGCTGCTGCAACACCACTTCCTGGGACGATGTCAAAACCGTTATCTAACATTGCCATTTCAACACCAGCAATACAGCCTAGTAATGAAACGTCATTCATATCACCAATATGGCCAATACGAAAAACTTTGCCAGCTACTTCTGTTAAGCCAGCGCCTAAAGAAATATTGTATGTGTTAAAAGCGGTGCTGATAACATCTTTAGCATCTTTGTCTTCAGGTACAACAATCGCTGAAACAGTATCTGATTCAAAACCAGGTTGTGCGCATAGTTTTAATCCCCATGCTGCAATAGCTTTACGTACGCCTTCTGCTAAACGGAAGTGACGAGCATATACATTTTCTATGCCTTCATCGAATAGAAGCTCTAATGATTTACGTAAGCCATAGATCATAGGTGTAGCTGCTGTGTAAGGCGTATAACCCATTGCATTTTGTGCCATTTGATCTTTAAGATCTAAAAAGCAGCGAGGGAAAGT
>JAGLIU010000191.1 GCA_023142805.1 Candidatus Omnitrophota bacterium
CCTTTTTTTCTGTCTTCATTCTCTTTTTTTAGATTAGTCAAAATTTCAATAGTGTGCCCCTTTACCGTAGGTACATCCGTCACAAAATCCTCCGGGGATTCTTCAATAAATCTCTCTATTATATCAACCGCGTCGTCAATATCATTAAATCGTTGTAACGATCTCCCGAAAAGTTGTACGGCCTCCTTCTTTATCCTCACGGGATTATTATATAATGACATCACCGGCACTCCCGCCGCCGCCGCTTCATAAAAACTGGTTGAAGGAAAATCAAGAATGATCTTGCTTGCCTTTCCCACACAATCTGCCACAGGTTCATAAATAACCTTTATATTGGAAAAACTCTTTTTTTTAATATATTTCAATGTTGAAGCCGCACACCAGTCTTGGCCGGGAGCAAACTTAAATATAAAATTCAGATCTTTTTTACCGGCAAAAAGATCTATAATTGCTTTCTGAAGTTTAAAATACCATGTTACCGAATATATATATCCATTATACGTACGAAACCCAAAAAACACTTTCGACGGAATATACATTATTGTATTCTGCCTACGATCAACATGTACCCATTTGGCCTTCACATGTTCTATGTGACTAGGTTCCTGAAATATATTGCATTTACCTATATATTTATTTTCCCGCGAAAGGAGCGCGCGCTTTTCAGCTTCTTCATGCATCGCGAAATAATGATCGATCAAAACTAACTCACTTATATGTTCTCTTCGCCCTCTAAAAGCCGCACAAGAATGCTGAAAACAAACTCTCTTCTCCCCTTTCTCAGCAACTAAAAGACTACTGATACTTTCTTTCTCTGAACTTGATCGCGCGGCTACAAAATCAATATTTTTATCTTGATAAAATTTTTCGATCATATGAAATTCTAAAAGATTTTCCGCACATATATTCAGAAAAAAATCGTGGAAGTATGGAGCGATTATCTCAGCAACCTCGCATCCGCATTTATCGCTAATCCACTCTAATAAATTACGTTTATTTAAAAACTTTTCATAAGTTTCTTCGGCTTCTTTCTTTATTTTCTTTTTTACGCTTTCATCTACAACATTGAGATCCAATATTTTTTTCTGAAAGATAGTGCTTATCTTTTCCACAACCTTCTCTTTCTTTAAATATGCATTCCCTCCGGATCTTATAATATCTTTCACGACCCGATCTATTGAAATACATCCGGCATGAAGCAATAAAACATTAAGTTGACCCCCATTTTGACCACTTAATAAACCGGAAAGCTTATTATATCTGAAAAAATTGTAAACCGATTTGCAATGTAAATTCTTGAAGATATTTTTTAACTGAAACTTTAATACAGCACCATAATTATCTCCGTTTTTTTTAGTCTTTCTCTCTTCTTTTATAATCTTAAAATTAATACCATTTTCGCGACAAAAAGATTCTAATAAAAATGGGATTATCTTTTTTTGGCTATCAAATGGACTATAAAAACTAGTGCTACCAGGAACTTCTTCTCTTTTCAAATAATATATAATAGAAGGGTTTTCTTTTTCTGAAAACTTCGCGAAATTATAAGCACATATTATCAATGAATCTATAAGACATTTTATTCTGTAAAAATGGGCAGTTCCTAAATTCGTACCGTTTCTACCGCAAAAAGAAAAGCTGTCTTTTAGAAAAGCATCAAAATCACAAAACCATTCTAACTGCTTGTTAAAATACGCGTCTTCCTCCTTAAACAATTTCGAGTCATCAACATATTCCTCTATTATAGAATAATCTAAGTTTTCATTATCCAATTCATAACAAGCTTCCGGAGTAAGAGACAGAATATTTTTGCCGCGATAATCAAATCTGCTTGAATAGTCTTCTACAAAATACCATTCATTACTTTCCATGTTTTGTTTTCCATCTATCATCGAATAAACCCTCTATTAATCGGTGTCCCCTTTTTTATGTTTTTTAAAGATTTCTTTTTTAGAATAAATTTCATGTATTTAGGTTTAAGCCCGCCTGCCGGCCTTATTGCTCTTATATTTTCCTCAGTAAATATTTCCCCTTTTTTTATATCTCTCACCGCAAACAAAGAACGTCTAAAAATGCGGCTTTCTTTCTCTTTTTCAGTTATACCATATCGGATTTTTCCGATCGCGCTCTCAGCAATACGTATGTTGTCAATCAAATCCTTCAACTCATGGGGTTCTGATGAAAAAAAACTATCAGGCGTCTTCATCTTTCGGGATAAAGTAAAATGTTTCTCCACCATTTTCGCCCCTAAAGCAACAGCGGCAACAGACACTCCTGAATTCAAAGTATGATCGGAAATACCCACATCCACGTTAAATTTATCCGCCATATCCGGCATAGTCCTAAGATTCATTTCTAATGGATCTGCAGGATAACTGCTTACACATTTGAGTAGAACCACATCCTTTGCTCCGTTCCCTTTTGCCGCGTCTACAGCCTCTTTAATTTCTGATAAACTAGCCATACCTGTGGATAAAATTAAAGGTTTTTTTGTTTTAGCCATATATTCTATAAGCGGAATATCCACAAGTTCAAATGAGGATACTTTATGAAACGGTACTTCCAATTCTTCTAAATAATCTACCGATGTCATATCATACGCGGTTGAAAAGAAAATTAGACCATTATCATCAGCTACTTTCTTAAGCTTTTTCAACCAATCCCATGGAGTATACGCCTTCTTATACAATTCATACAACGTCTGACCTCCCCATTTAGGATGTTTAACCTGAAAATATTTTTTATCAGAATTAATAGTAAGCGTATCCGGAGTATATACTTGAAATTTAACAGCATCCGCACCGCATCTTTTCGCTTCTTTTATCATTTTTATAGCAGTTTTTAGATCCTGCCCATGATTAGCGGAAACTTCAGCGACAATAAAACACTTATTATTATTTAAAAAACTCGTTTTTGGCATTATCCTGCGCCCTTATAACCTTCATTAAGTGCCTCTAGTATAGATTTACAGTAATATGGATATAATTTATTGTATGCTTCATCAACATTTTCTGATCCGGATATATCTGTGAAAAGTTCAGTAATAACCTTACCTTCATCTACTTTATTCCCCATAGAATGAATCCCAACACTTGCCTTAAAATTCTTATCTTTTAATGCCCTGCCAACAGGATCCTTCCCTTTGTATTTATACAGATAAGGATGCACGTTTATCGCCCCCAATCGAGGTAATTTTAACAATTCATCCTTGACTATTTCCCTGCCATGTACACATACAAGAAGATCACAGATTTTCAGCACGTTTAAAAAATTGTCATTGTTTATGCTGTCAAAAACGGGTATTTTTGAAAATTTCAATATTTCTTCAAGTTCTTTAGAGTAACTCACAGCAGCTACGATCTCATTTCCATCAGCTAATATGGTAAGAGCGCCTATAAGACCCGCTTGATTTGCCCCCATAAAACATATTTTCAATCTACTATCAATCATGCCTCTTCTTCTTTCATTAAAAACTCAACTATGCGGTCCCCACCTTTACCATCAACAAGTTTTCTTCCTAACTTACTTTGCATTTTTCTTTTTTCATAAGAAAAACTAATTCCAATATTATCAATTATATCAACTAACTTTTCCACATTATCCAAAGTTATAACATGCTCGAGAAATCCTGTATTTTTTAAAGTTTCTATATTATTTAACTGATTATCTACCGTACACAAAGTAATAGTAGGAACTCCAACCCTCGCAAGCTCAAATAACGTCTGACCTCCTGCTGAGATCGCTATATCCGCGTCTAACATAAGTTCTTTCATTCGCGCGGCCTCAGGGAAATATACCAATTCCGTTCTATCATCTTGAATATCTTCAATCTCCTTTATATTTTTAAAAGCCTTACCTATCACAACTTTTTTAGATATATCCGGATATTTTTCTTTTAAAAGACTCAATATTTTAGAACTCATATTCTTAGGATCTGTTCCACCAAATGTGATCAAGATATTTTGTATATTTTTTTTTATTATTTTTTTCTCAATTTCATAAAAGTCTCTGCGTAATGGCGCATACCGTTCCCCTGTAAGCCAATTGACCCCGTCTTTTTCTACACAATCATTATTTTCCTCGGATAGACTCCAAGAAAGAACAGTCCCTTTGGGATATTTCAACCTTTGCATATCGTCCACATATGCGGATACTTTAACTAATTCACTTACCATACGATACAATGAAATATCCGCCATATAAGAATCAATAATAGCTATCCGGGTTTTTTTGAGATCTTCCATCAAAGTATCTCTATGTTCCAACCAATCATAAACATCACATTCTATATCCCTTAACGCATCCTTCACGCTATTATCCGAATTTACAAGAAACTTAGGAACAATATCTCTTCTCCCGAAAGCTTCATACAGAGAAAGACATCTTGTCACGTGTCCAAACCCTATATCCCTGCCGCCTTCAGTAATTATCAGAACTTTCATGCGTTCACATCCCCTGCTGCTACACCCTTCCAATTGTCTACATATCCCCTCCCGATCAATACGTATTCATCTTCTGTCGACCCCGGATCTTTCGGGGTAGTCAACCTAAACTCACACTTCCCCTTTTTCTCAAGCCGCACACTATCAACACCCTTATCTTGTTTATGCGATTTAATCGTATCATTTAGTTGCCACTTAGCTCCCGGGACCTTTTTCCAAACACTAGAGCTCCTATGGGAGTCTATTAAGTCATATAACCGCTCTTTTGTCAGCCCAATCCAGTCTAAAAAAAGTTTGAGTGCTCCGGGATCCGGCTGTATGGTTTCATAACGTTCCACAAAATCTATACCTTCTTCTCTTGTAAGCCTCTTTAGCCGTATCTCGCGTGTCGCATGATCAACAACTTTACCGTATCCATGTTTCAGATATTTTATGTGATCGTGTATCCCTGAATAATGAAAGCAATCAACATCATTATAAACATCAAAAGTCCTTCTCTGTCCGAGTGTTTCATATCCGTATCTATTTATCATTTCCTCGTGCTGTCTTTTAGAGTCCCATCTCATATAATTACTTAAGTAAATACCTCGTACTCCCACTTTTTCCAATTCCTTGTCATGGGGATAAACAAACGCTCGCACATCGTCTTCGGTAAGTCCCGTGTCCTCCCCAACTAGATCTTCAGCCTCATAGCCCATAAGGTCATGTTCTTTTCTGTACTTTCTGGTCATTTCTACCTCATCCAAATGTGAAAACATGCCCACCTGATCACATCCCTGGTGAGCCCCCCAGATTATCAAAGGAATTTTTAAACGCACTGCGTTTTGAACAGGAAACACTGTTTGTCCCGCCAGACAATGCCAGTACATACTTCCTATTTTTTTCAACGTAGCCCTGGTAATTTTCTTAACGGTTTTGGGAGAAACTGTCTGTGTCAACATATCACACCCAAACGTAGTCCTGAGATATGCCAGATTCCTTATGCCGGTCTTTGTATTGTATTGCTTGTTATACGTAACTAATAGAGGATTCATCTTATACACATTTTTTACGATATGTACTATAAAGTAGGAAGCTCTGGCTCCGGATACCGGAACAATACAATCATAACTGCGGCCCGACTTATTCCTAAAATCCTTAAATAAATTATTTAACCTCTTACCACGTTCTTCCCAATCAAGCTCATCTTTCTCCTCATGCACACGACACCCTGAACATACACCTTCTTTATCAAAAGTTATGTTCAAAGGATGATTTTCTGAGTAAAGACATCTTTTGCAATAATTCATATTACCTCTTCGGGATGATGTTCAAACCTCAGTCTATCAAGATACTGATCATACCTCTTTGATATCCTGCCTGTTTCCTGAAAAGCGATATCCTTATAGTCAGCGTAAGTATCCAATCGCACGTCCATATCCTGTATTCGAAGAAAAGATTTAGTGGTTATTAGACTATGTTCAGTAAAATGAAAAAAATTAGCCGCTGCTACAGCTGAAGCGCCGGCATTCACCGCACCTTCGAGAAAATGCCGGGGATGCCCCACTCCTCCGCAGGCGATTACCGGTATTGATACCGCTTCGGCAACCATACGTATAAGATCAAGATCATACCCCTTTCCGCATCCGTCTTTATCTACAGAATTTAAAAGGATCTCACCTGCACCAAGGGTTTCCACCTGTTTCGCCCATTTAACAGGATCCATGTCCATAGACATAGTACCGGAATCTGCAACCACATCGTATTTTCCCTCTCTCTTTTTCTTAACATCAATGGATACCACAATGCATTGTCTCCCCAGAACATCCGCACTTTCAGATATAATCTTCGGGGTTTCCAAAGCGACTTTGTTAATACATATCTTATCCGCCCCACAATGTGTCAATCTTTTTATATCCTCCGGTTCATTTATACCACCCCCGACTGTCAGAGGTATAAAACATTTTTTTGACACCTCGCGAATAACCTCCAAATTAGGTTTTCGCCTCTGTAACGTAGCGTCAATATCAAGCAATACTATCTCATCTATACCCCATTTACTAAGAAACTCCACAGCAATGGATGGCCTGCCAATAGGCAAGTATTTAGTAAATCCAATACTTTGAACCACAATACCGTTCTTAATAACCAAGCAAGCTGTTATTCTTTTTTTGAGCACTAGCTACCTCTAAAATATTTTTTCAACATAATTTAAAAAACATCTAAATAATTTAAGCCCGTTATTTTGGCTTTTTTCGGGATGAAACTGAGT
>JAGLIU010000192.1 GCA_023142805.1 Candidatus Omnitrophota bacterium
GTGAAGATAAAGGCAAGTCCATCCTTGACCAAAAAGCTTATAAATCTTCCATTGGGTAAACTGTATTCGCTTATCTATCGCATTGACTTTAATTATGCACGCTATGTAAGGCAGCCGCCGGCTAAACTGGACCGGCTTATGAAAGCTTTAAAACAAGGTAATTCACCTCCTGATCAACAAGTAGGGGAGAGTGAATCGCAATTGATCGGCAATTAATACCGGTCTGGGGAAACAGTATTTGTCAAATGCTACGATATTCCTTACATTTAGCTACCATTGAAGTTATCAGGGTAAGTTTTTCCGTGTTCAACACGATTTTGATAGCGCATTACTTCGGGGCTTCGGCAGCAACAGATGCTTTTTTTTTAATATACATATTTGTTGTCCGCATTGGAGACCGGGTGCGAAAAGCAATCAACGTTACCTTTGTCCCAGTGCTTGTTGACTACAAGATCCTGCAGGGGACTTCGGCAAGGAAAGGTATGACCAATGCCTTTGCCACAAGAGCAATCCTTGTTGCTTGTCCCATCATGATCGTGTTTGCTGTTTTCTCTCCTTACTGGTTAAAGATAGCGGCATTTGGTTTCGGTACCGAGGCCTATGAGATTGCTGTACGTCTTACATGGCTTTTAGCTCCCATGGGAATTCTGTTTGTTACCTTTGCAGTTTGCGAGTCCATTTTCATAGCTGAAAAAAAAGTTCTTATCTCTTCCCTGACCACAATTATCGCTTCTGCCGGACCAATTGCCGGAATCCTCATCCTCAGCCGGTATATAGGTATTTACAGCGCTGCTGTTGGAATTACTCTGGGCGGAGTCCTGACTCTTTTTGCTCTTTATCTATTTTTGGTTAAGAGCGGCAATAAATTCCAGCTGACTTTGGAGGTGGGTGAAAAAGGGGCTGTGAAAGTCAGCCGTAATCTTGCACCAGCGCTCACCTATAATGTCATACTGCAGATCATCATTGCTATTGACAGGATTTTTGCAACCCAGATCGGCGAAGGATATACCTCTGCTCTATCCTATGCCTTCAGCGTTTCTTTTCTTATTCCTGCACTTTTAACCCCATCAGTGCTTATCCCGGTACTGCCAGTTCTTTCGGAGAACCTTACTAAAAAAGACTATGCCGCTTTTACAACACTGTTTGTCCGGTCAATGAAACTTATTGCCTTTGTGGCCATACCTGTATGTGTGATGATGCTGTTGATGGGAGAGACTATTATCCGCCTGTTTCTGCAGAGAGGAGAGTTTGACCTGGCGGCATTAAAGAACACCGTTACGGCTTTCCACTATTATATGCTGGGAATGCCGGCTTATGCACTATGGGGATTTGTGGCGGCTATTTTCGTAGTTTTGGGCAAAATGAAGCACTTGATTTACGGTTCGTTGCTGCTGCTGTTCATCAGTATTGCAATAAATGCAATACTGATGAAATGGCTTGGATTTACAGGATTACCCATCGCCACCTCAATAGTGTTTTTCCTGCAGCTGTTTTATTTTCTGGCAGCCCTGCGAAGAGATGAACGATTCCTGGGGTTCAAAGGCGTAATCCCACATTTTTTCATGGTGTGTTCAGCTACCGCTTGCATGGTTCTTTTTTACCTGGTGCTAATGAAGTATTCCCGGTTTTGGCCCTCCGGAGAAGTTGGACAGCTTATGCAGTTTGTAAATATGGGCTTGCTGATCCTGCTAGGCACAACAATATATATATCCGTCGCCAAATGGCTGAGAATTGAAGAGGCTTCCAGTATATTCAATACATTTGGAAAGATCGTTTTGA
>JAGLIU010000193.1 GCA_023142805.1 Candidatus Omnitrophota bacterium
CGGAAAGCCAGTTTTCTTTCTATTTAAAATTTCTTTAGGAACTCTATTGCGAAAGCATTTTTTCAAAATATATTTTGTCGTGAATCCGTTTAACTTATAATGAGCGGGGAGACATGCTGCAAATTCCAAAACTTTATGATCAAGGAGCGGTACTCGCAGTTCGATAGAATTAGCCATCGTAATTCTATCTGCTTTGATTAGAAGGTCATCAGGTAACCACGTTTTTGTATCTACATAAAGCATTTTGGCTAAGTTGCCTTGGTCCCTCACATTGTGTAAATAACTATTCACTGGTTCAAGCGAATATTTTTTGTCTATGTGATTTCTAAATTTTTCTGAATACAATTTTTCGATATTGGCATTAAAAAAACTGAAAGGGCCTGAGGAACGACTATAATAATAACCATCTAATGCTATATTCATTAAAGGAGCATATTTCTCAAATTTGCTAAAAAGGGACAAGGAACTCATATGCGAAAGTATTTTAGAAACGCTGCCATTCAATGGACCAAATAGTTTTTTAACACGTTCTAACCACACAAAATTTCTATAATTTGGATAACCAGCAAAGGCCTCGTCTCCTCCTTCACCAGAGATTAACACCTTAACGTATTCTTTGGCTAGTTTAGACACAAAGTATAACGCGATAGCTGGAGGCTCACACACGGGCTCTTCCATGTGCCAGACATATTTGGGAAGAAAATCTAAAAAGTCCTTAGCTGTTATTGTCATTTCATGGTGTTTTGTCCCAAATTTTTCTGCGGCAAGTTTTGCATAAGGCCGTTCATCTGCAAAATCATGGCCTTCAAAACCAATGGTGAATGTACTTATATCCTTGTCAGTTTGTTCTGTGGCAAAGCTTAGCAATGCTGTTGAATCAATCCCGCCACTTAACAGAAAACCCACCGGAACATCACTGATCATATGATCGCGAACCGTTTTTCGTAATAAGTCTGTTAATTCTGCTGCCGAAGTCTTGAAATTGCCCTCTGTTTCGGACATTGAAAAGTTAAGATCCCAGTATTGTTTAACTGCAACTTTGCCATCTTTAAGTATTAAGAAATATCCAGGATTAAGCTTGTCGATGTTTTTAAATACTGTCTCCGGCCCAGGTGTATAAAAGTAAGTTAAAAATTTATCTACACCGGCAAAATTGACTTCTCTTTTTACAGATGGATCTACCAAGATAGACTTAATTTCTGAGGCGAAAATAATGGAGGTTTCAGTGATAGAGTAGTAAAGAGGCTTTATGCCTACTCTATCCCGAGCGAGCAAAAGCATCCTTTCTCTTTCATCCCACAAAGCAAAAGCGAACATTCCTCTAAGTTTCGATATACACTTCTCGCCATATTGTTCGTACAGATGAACGATAACTTCGGTGTCAGTATCTGTTTTAAATGTGTGTCCTTTTTGTATTAGATTGGCTCTTAGTTCTTTATAGTTGTAGATTTCTCCATTATACACCACCCAGATCATTCCGTCTTCGTTAGCAATTGGTTGCTTTCCGGTATTGAGATCAATAATCGTCAAACGCTTATGGCCCAATCCAACTTGTTTCGAGATGTACATGCCCTCATCATCCGGGCCTCTATGGTTCATCACATGCATCATTTTTTTTAGAGTGTCAGGGGCTGGAGTCCGATCTTTATCAAAAAAGACTTTTCCACAGATACCACACATATTCTATATTCCTGATTGAAGTGAGGGAAGTTTTGTTAATTGTGAGTCAATTTTTTTGCCCAGGTTTCTAATCCGATGGACCACCGAAAAATCTTTTTCCATTTATCAAATGCACGGTATAAACTGTGGCTGTTACCGACTAAGACGGCCCAAGGTAAAAGAGTTATAATCAACAGCATGCGACCTAAGGAAGCAGTTGACATTGCAAGCTTATAAAATGTAGCAATCGGAGCGCCCCTGGTTTTCGCGATAAACTTGTATATTGATTCCCTCATCAGGACAACGCTGAAATGCTTTTCTGGTTTGTTTTTGGTGCTGCCACCGCCATGATGAATAATATTAGCATCGTCAATATAATATATCTTGTAACCTGCTTGATTTATCTTGTAACAGAGGTCTATGTCTTCGGTGTACATAAAATAATCAGTGCTGAACTGTTCAACTTTGTCAAAAGTGTTGCGCTTGATCATTATACAGGCACCAGAAACAACTTCAATTTCTTCGGGATTCCCATTATTGTGGAACAAAGGCCATATTCCCCATAACTTCAGTTTTGGGCATCGAAGCTTCAAATATTCAATATCCAATACTTGATTCAGTATCGTTGGATACGGCTGAATACAACTTGTTTGCAAAGACAAGTCAGAGTTAAGTAATTTGCAACCTACGGCCCCCGCATCAGGTGTTGATTGTAAAAATGACAACATTTGGTTTAGAGCTGGTCCAATTATTTCCGTATCCGGATTTAAGAAAAGTAAAGTTTCGCCGAAGGAATATTTGAAGCCCAGATTGTTGGCTTTGGCAAATCCGATGTTTCGTGTGCTCTGCACAAATATTACGTGTGGAAATTCACTTTTTAAAATGCTTTCACATTCATCATATGAGGCATTGTCAACAACAACTATCTCGAAATCAATACCTTTTGTATTCTCATAAATACTTGAAATACATTTTCGTATATAATTTGCAGAATTCCAATTAACTATAATAATAGACAAATCAATCATAAGGAGTTTGTTGGGTTTAATGGAGGGGAGCTTGCTTTATCGCCAAATACTCTTTTTCCCTATTAATCTATTAATCTGCTGTCTTCTTAAATAATTTATTAGAGCACCATCAGAAATTTGTGGAATATTATTAAAATAGCCATTTAAAAAACCATAGAAAAGACCTAATGCAGCAAGGAAGTATGGCTTTTGAAAAAATCTTTTTATACATTTAAAAAACATAAAAATCGGATGGTAACCACTGATATAATTAGCCCTTCCGTTCTTAACCCAATTAGCCCAGGTACCATCAGCTAATCCTGTAGCCCTGTGTTGAATAAGTTTAATATTTGCAAATCTTTTGGTTGTATAGCCAAGCATGTTAGCTTTTACCTCATCAAGCGTATCCCAGCCTGGGGCCATGATAAGACCTCCGACAGCATCCCAACAGCCTCTTTTATATATCTTTGTGGCGCCTCGAACATGAAAGAGAGGATCTTTAGCAAGTTCTAAATTTCCATTTATCAATAAATCATAAACAGCGCCGCCGCCAATACCGAGCTTAGGATTATTTCCAAACTCCATAAAACA